>JBAZZO010000004.1 GCA_041658765.1 Coriobacteriia bacterium
ATGCAACCCGCAATTCACGAAACGTGTATCTATGACATTTCGCGATTTCCGACTGGTCGCAAACCCCTGACCTGCACTTTTATCCTCGGACGTGGCCCAGAAGGGCAATTAGCTGCGGAACGCAGGTGTGCAGGTGCGGTACGTCCTGCAACAAGCCGTTCTGCGATGGGTCGCACCTGGAGACGGGCTTCAGCGACGAGGCGTGACCCCGGTGCCCGCCGAGAGGACGATGGCGAGGCCGCTTCCGACCGCGAGGCCTAAGGGGACGGACAATCCGATCAAGGAGACCCGTCCCGAGACCTGAGCGGAATGCGGGACGAACCACGCGATGGCGATGAGGACGAATCCCAAGACGCCGGCGATCCGTATCGCGTCGAGCGCGGCCGGCGTGGACGGTGTCCCTCCTCGCAGTCGGGAGAGGACGCAGACGGCGGCCGAGAAGAGAGCGACGGCCTCCACGCCCGCGACGACGGCGTAGAGCACCCAGCGCGCGAAAGAGCCGAACATTGCGCTCGAGAGCACGAAGATGACGAAAGCTGCCGCGATGAGCGCAGGCGGCCACCACGCGAGGACGCGAACGACGTCGCCCCGTCCCAGCCGGCCCGCGTGGAAGGTGCGGACGGCGAGACCGGCGAGGAGAGGCAAGGCGAGCAAGAGCGTCCACGAGACCGCGCGCGGAGGTGCGACACCGCCGGCCTGCATGAGTGCGGATGCGCCCATCACCGAGACGAGCGAAAGGGACGCGGCGTCACAGAAGAGCACGATCCGGGGGGCGGGGGCGTCCATGGACCCATGGTAACGCTCCGGCGCTAGAATGGATGATGTGACGGCAGGGAGGACGGACTTTGCGCATCGTCGACACGCACACGCACATCTTCCCCGACGACCTCGCCCCAGCGGCCATCGGATCGCTCGAGGCCGAGGGCGGTATCCGCGCGAGATACGACGGGACCCTCTCGGGTCTCGTGTCGGCGATGGATCGCGCGGGGATCGACGTCTCGTGCATCCAGCCGGTCGCGACGAAGCCGGGCCAGGTGCGCCGCATCAACGATTGGGTCGCGACACTGGCGGGCGACCGCATCGTCCCGTTCGGGACGATCCACCCCGACATGCCCGACGCGCCGGCGGAGGTCGAGCGTCTCGCGGCTCTGGGACTGAGGGGGATCAAGCTCCATCCCGAGTACCAGACCTTCGTGCCCGACGATCCACGCATGGACGCACTATACGAAGCCGTGGTCGGATGCGGGCTCGTCGTGCTCTTCCACGCGGGCGCCGACATCAATTTCAAGACCGTCCGCGGCACCCCGGAGGTCTTCGCCCGCCTTCTCGACCGCCACCCGCGGATGCGCGTCGTCCTCGCGCACATGGGGGGCTACATGTGGTGGGACGAGGTCGAGGCCCACCTGCTTGGGAGGGACGTGTTCTTCGACACGGCCTACACGCTCGGTCACCTGCCGGACGAGAGGTTCGTGCGCATGGTGGAGGCGCACGGGTCCCAGCGCGTGCTCTTCGGCTCGGACGGGCCCTGGACGGATGCGGCGGAGGAGGTCGCTCACATCCGGTCGCTCGGGCTTTCGAGCGAGACGTGCGAAGCGGTCCTGGGCGGCAACGCCGAACGACTGCTCGGGCCGGCAGCTAGGTGAAGGCCCGGCCGTCGCTCTCGGCGGCGAGCTGCTCGTACGCCTCGTTCATGAGGTGGATGCGTTCGGCCATCTTCGCCAGCATCTGCCACACCACGGGGTCGCTCACGTAGCTCTTGAAGGTAGCCGTGTCGATCGCTTCGACGACGGTCTCGCCGATCGTCACCGCGGCGGCGGAACGAGGGCCGGGATCGAACAGGCCCATCTCGCCGAAGATCTCGCCCTCGCCGAGGACGGCCAAGGTCATCTCCATGCCGCTCTTCGCTCGGACGATGTGCACCGTGCCTGAGCGGACGACGTACATATCGGCAGCCGGGTCGCCCTGTGCGAATATGGTGGCGCCGTCTGGATAGGTGCGCGGGATGCCCTCGAGCATGCGATCGACCCCCTCGTGTCGCCACCATTCTCGACGTCAGGACGACAAGATGCAACGAACGGAGTCGAACAGATGGGTCCTCGTCGATCCGCAGCCGTTCTCGTGGCCGTCGTTGCGGCGCTCGCGCTCTCGGGATGCACGCCGGCCCTCGACCGTCGACCGGAACCTCGCTCTCAGGGGCCCGCCCGGCCGATGCCCTACGCGAAGCGCCGTTCGGACCTGCCCACCGGATTCCCCATGCAGGTGCCCGTCCTCGATGGGCGCGTCACGCGCGCTCTCGTGCAGCATCCCGGTGCGGTGTGGCTGTACGACATAGAGACATCCCTCACGGTCGACGCGGCCGTCGCGTGGTACCGCGACGCATACACGCGGGCGGACTGGACGGTCTCGGCCCAGTCGGCGAAAGGGATGGCGCAGGCGCGGGCCGTCACCCTCGACCTGCGGAAAGGCGATGGCGCCCAGTCTCTCGTGCGCGTGACGCCGACGAAGGATGCGCGCGCGATGGTGAGCGTGGCCGTCGGTCTCGGCGTGGCGTCATCGCAGTAAGGTCGGACCCGCGTTCCCGGTCTCAGTACCTGAAGACCGCCGAGAGCGTAGCGCCGTCGATCGGACCGGGGTGCACTGTCCCGCCTCCCAGGAATGTGTCGACGGCGGCGTGGTCGGCCAGGTCGTCGTCACCGAGTACGGGTTGCTCGTGTACCTCGACGGTGCCGCTCGCGCGATCGAACGAGCCCCATATCGGCAGGTCGGGAGAGACGAACAGCGTCTCCACCCGGCCGTAGGCCGCGGCCGGCACGACTTCGAGCGGGTCGGCGGATGCGTGCGGGGTCGCGGCGAGGTCGCGGAAGCGCGCGGCCGCCTTCTCCGCGATCCGGTCGAACTCGGGCGCGACGGCGGCGCACGCGCGCCGATGAAGCTCGGAGGGCGTCATCCCGTCCGGGTTCCCCTCGACCGTCGATTCTACGAGACGACGCGACATGTCGGCCTCGCGGTAGAGCCCTGCCAGCGGCTCGGTGGCGGCCAGCACGAGCGGGCCCCCTTCGTTCGCGATCAGGTCCCGGACGCCCGCGGCGACGCGCCGGCAGTATTCGATGAGGTATCGAGTGGTGACACCGCTCTCCGTACCGCCCCCGTGGAACACGGCGGCCCGCCGGCCCGGCGATGCCGTCCGTCCGCCCCTGCCCGTGTGAGAGCGGACCTGCTCGTCACGGCCGTCGTTGCGCACGACCTCGTCGAGGCTGGTCGGCAGGTCTCCGATCGGGGCGGGCGTCAAAGCCATCGACGAGCCTTGCCAGAGGCGGACGCTGTGCTGTGTGAGACTGAGCACGTGGAAGCGTGCGCAGGCGTCGAGGTTCACGAGGAGCGGCTTCACGTGGAATCGCTCGTTCACGGCCACGTGCGGCGCGACATCGTGCGGGAAGCGAGCCACCCGCATGTCGCCGCTCTTGAGGAAGACCGCGACGCCTCCGGGTTGCGGCCGCCAGAAGAGGCCGTCCTCGAGCAACGCGCGGGCGGGGGCCAGCACGCCGGCGACCTCCGATCCTCGCGCATCGAGCGCATGCAGCAGGCCTTCGGCCTCTCGTACGAGTCCCCTGAACGTCGAGTGGTCGCCGTGGTTGTCGGGGGCGGCGGCGTGTGTGGGCAGGTAGATCGAGACGTGGCGTCCGCCGTGGTCGCGGGCGAGGCTCTCGAGGTCCTCGCGCGATAGCGCATCCATCGTGTCCGCCCTTCCCTCGCGCGGGTGAGACGTCCCCGTCATCGCCGGTAGGTCCCGGTGATGCGGCCGGAAGCGGGC
The DNA here is from genome assembly GCA_041658765.1 of Coriobacteriia bacterium. Taxonomy (NCBI): domain Bacteria; kingdom Bacillati; phylum Actinomycetota; class Coriobacteriia; species Coriobacteriia bacterium. Next base: position 3,812 of record JBAZZO010000004.1, read on the forward strand.
ACATGCCCGCGCAGCGTGGCGGACACGCGAGGCACGGCGAGCACGGCTTCTCCTTCCGCTTGCGTACTCAGGTATGTACCCGACCTTCCTCCCGTGTGTCTGAACCGAGAGGAACGGGTATATGTATGTCCTCGTGAGTCAATGGCGAGAAGACCGAAGGGGGCGTCCGAGAGGGCGCCCTCGGCGGTTCCCGGGTCCGCGGACGGGGCCGCTTGGGCGTGTCGGCCCCTCGGCCTATACTGATGAGGCTCTCGGCCCCGCGACGCTGACGTCCGGGCCCGGGCGGCGGCAAGTCGTGAACCTGGTCAGGTCCGGAAGGAAGCAGCCATAAGCGGCCTCTGTCGGGTGCCCGGTCCCGGTCGTGAGCGCCGCGGGCGGGAGCGACCAGCCGGAGGGGCCGATGACGCACCAGTCTCTGTACCGCAAGTACCGTCCGCAGGCCTTCGACGAGGTCGTCGGCCAGGACCACATCTCGCGCACCCTGCGCAACGCCGTCGAGGACGGATCGGTCGCGCACGCGTATCTCTTCACCGGGCCGCGCGGTACGGGAAAGACGACGACCGCGCGCATCCTCGCCAAGGCGCTCGACTGCGCGAAAGGGCCCACGGCCGAACCCGACCAGACGTGCGAGGACTGCCTCGAGATCGCCGAGGGCCGTCATCCGGACGTGTACGAGCTCGATGCGGCTTCCCGCACGGGGGTCGATGCCGTGCGGGAGGAGATCATCAGCCGGGTCAACTACGCTCCCACGCGCGGCCGCTGGAAGGTCTATATCATCGACGAGGTCCAGATGCTCTCGACCTCGGCCTTCAACGCGCTGCTCAAGACGCTCGAAGAGCCGCCCTCCAGGACCGTCTTCATCCTCTGCACGACTCATCCGCACAAGGTTCCGGAGACGATCCAGTCCCGCTGCCAGCGGTTCGACTTCCACCGCATAGGCGTCGACGGCATCGTGTCGCGCCTTGCGGCCATCTCGGAGGCCGAGGGGATCTCGGTCGAGGAGGGCGTGCTCGCGCTCGTCGCCAAACACGCGCTCGGCGGTATGCGCGACGCGATCGGCACGCTCGAGCAGCTCGCCGCGTTCGGCGGCAAGACGGTCTCTCTCGCGGACGCGGAGGGCCTGCTCGGGGAAGTCGACACGGCGGCGCTTTTCGAGGTGGCCGGTCTGATACTCGACCGCGACGTCGCGGGTTGCTTCCGCTACATCGCGGACCTCGCCGAGTCGGGCGCGGACATGTCCGAGTTCGTCAAGGGTCTGACCGGGCATTTCCGGGACCTCTTCGTTGTGGCCAGCGTGGGTGACGCACGGCGCATCGTCGAGGTGCTCGAATCAGAGTTCGCTCACCTCGAGGAGCAGGCGCATGCGTTCGGCTCGGAGCGGCTCGCGCGGATCCTCGGCATCCTCGGGGAGGTCTCCGGCGAGCTGCGGTTCTCCCCGGATCCGCGCCTCGTTCTCGAGGTCGCACTCGCAAGGATGGTCCTGCCCCGCGGGGAGCTGACGCTGGCCGCGCTCGCCGAACGTGTCGCGACGCTCGAGCGCGCGCCCGGCGCGGCGCCTGCGAGTCCGGCCGCGAAGCCGGGATCCGCCGCCGCGGCCATACCCGACGCGGTCAAGCCCGCGCGGACCCCACGGGAGCCGGCGGTCGCGACGCAGGTCGCCGGAGGTCCCCGGGCCCCGTCCGGCCCTCTCGACCGGGCGGCTGTCAAGCGTGGGTGGAAGGCCGTGCTCGCCGAGGTCAAGCGGCTGCGGCCGGCTCGTTCTTCGCTCTTCGACGGTACCGAGGTGGACGTGGACGGCGACACCCTTGTCGTCGAGTTCGCCTCGGACGCCGGTGCGGTCATGGCGCTCGCCGGCGAGCAGGAGACGCTACAGCTCCTGCGCACCTGCGTGGAGGCGGTGCTCGGTCTCGACCCGCCGATCGAGTACCAGGCTGGGCGCGGAGGCATCCATCCGTCCGCTGAAGAAGTCCCTGCTGCGGCTCCCGCCGACGATGCGGCGAGGATGCTCATCGACGAGCTAGGAGCCGAAGTCGTGGCCGAGGCCCGACACTCCGACGAACAGGACTGACACTCTCCCAGCGACACGAGGAGGACCCGTGAAGCCGAACATGGCAGGCATGCTCAAGCAGGCTCAGAAGATGCAGGCCGACATGGCCCGCATCCAGCAGGAGCTCAAGGACGAGCGGGTCGAGGTGTCCGTCGGCGGCGGTTCCGTCAGGATCGTCATGACCGGAGACCTGCAGGTGGTGGCCGTGACGATCGATCCTGCGGCGCTCGATCCCGACGACGTCGCCTTGCTCGAGGACCTGGTGACCGCGGCCGTGAACGAGGCCGTGCGCCAGGCGCAGGACCTCGCCACGCGTCGCATGGCGGCGGTGACCGGCGGTCTCGGGATCCCGGGGCTGTAAGTGGGGTACTACGCTCCCTCCATCACCCGCCTGCTCGAGGAGCTCGAACGGCTCCCGGGGATCGGTCCCAAGTCGGCGCAGCGCGTCGCCTACCATCTGCTGAAGGGGGACGACGAGGCTGCCCGCCGTCTCGCCGACGCCGTCGTGGAGGTCAAGCGCTCGGTCAGGTTCTGCGACCGCTGCTTCAACTTCGCCGAGGGGGAACTCTGCGAGGTCTGCGCGGACCCCGAGCGCGACGAAACGCTGCTCTGCGTGGTCGAGGAGCCCCGCGACGTGGTGGCGGTCGAGCGCACCGGAGGCTTCCGAGGGCGCTACCACGTGCTCCAGGGCGCCATCTCGCCCATCGACGGTGTCGGTCCGGAGCAGTTGCGCCTTCGCGAACTGGTCGACCGGCTCGCCGACGGCTCGGTGGTCGAGGTCGTCGTCGCCACGAACCCGAACGTCGAAGGCGAGACGACGGCGCTCTACATCGCGCGACTGATCAAACCGCTGGGGGTGCGAGTGACTCGGATCGCGTCGGGTCTGCCCGTCGGCGGGGACCTCGAGTTCGCCGACGAAGTCACGCTCGGGAGGGCCATCGAGGCGCGGCGGGAGATGTGAGCGGGACTTGCTGGAATACTCTGTCTACCGTTCACCGACGATACGCGCCGCTTACCGCGCCGCCGCGGTGGCAGGCCGTGCCCGCGCGGAGGTCGGCCCTATCCTGTTGAGACCCGACGCCGCGCCTGTGGGAGCTTTGTCTCCGGGTGCCGTCGTCTGAGGACCGTACCGAAGGAAGGGGAGAGGATGCAGCAGCTGACGGAGATCCGTTGGCATGCGCGCGCCGGTCAGGGAGCGGTGACGGCCGCGAAGCTCGTCGCGGAGACAGCGCTCGACCTCGACTGGTATCTGCAGGCGATGCCCGAGTACGGCCCGGAGCGGATGGGCGCGCCGATCCAGGCGTTCACGCGCATCAGCGAAGTGCCGATCGAGATCCACAACAACATCGAACACCCGGACGTGGTCGTGGTCCTCGACGAGACACTGCTCACGATCGTCGACGTCGCCGGCGGGCTCGCCGATGGCGGTGTCGTGATCGTGAACACGTGCAGTCCCCCCTCTGCGCTGCGTGCGGCGCTCCGTCTCGGCGACGACAAGCGCGTGGCGTGCGTCGACGCGTCGGGCATCGCGAACGAGACGCTCAAGCGGGACATGCCGAACACGCCGATGATCGGCGCTCTCGCCAAGGCGACCGGCATCTTCACTCTCGATCAGGTCCGCGACCACATGGTGAAGTCCTTCGGCAAGAAGTTCTCCCAGGAGGTCATCGAGGCGAACGTCGCATCGGTCACCCGGGCCTTCGAGGAGGTGCAGGTAGCGTGAGCTGGGACATCTCGAAGATCGGATCCTGGAAGGCCGAGGACTTCCCTCGCGGCGCGGTCATCCCGGAGGCGGGGAACTCGAAGGACTACGTCACCGGCGGCTGGCGGAGTTCGCGCCCCGTCCGTGACGACGACAAGTGCACGCAGTGCCTGCTGTGCTGGATATGGTGCCCCGACTCGTCGATCGCCGTCGCCGGCGAGAAGGTCACGACCTTCGACTACGATCACTGCAAGGGATGCGGGGTCTGCGCCAACGAGTGCCCGTCGGACGCCATCACGATGGTGCCTGAGGGTTGCGAACTCCCGGAGGTGAAGTAGATGCCGACGCAGAAGACCCTCGCCGTCACCGGGAACATCCTGGTCGCCGAGGCCATGCGGCAGTGTGCGCCCGACGTGATGGCGGCATATCCCATCACGCCCCAGACGACCATCGTCGAGGAGTATGCGAAGTTCGTCGCCCAAGGCAGGGTCCACACCGAGTACGTCACCGTGGAGTCCGAACACTCCGCGATGAGCGCGTGCGTCGGCGCTTCGGCGGCGGGCGCGCGCGTCATGACCGCGACGTCCTCTCAGGGTCTCGCGCTCATGTGGGAGGAGCTCTACATCGCGGCGGGGATGCGGTTGCCCATCGTCATGGCGAACGCGAACCGCGCTCTGTCCGCGCCGATCAACATCCACTGCGACCATTCGGACGCCATGGGCGCCCGCGACTCGGGCTGGGTGATGCTCTTCGCGGAGGACGCCCAGGAGGCCTACGACAACACGATCATGGCGGTGAGGGTCGCCGAGCATCCCGACGTGCTGCTCCCGGTCATGAGCTGTCTCGACGGTTTCATCACGACGCATTCCATCGATCGCGCGCAGGTCATGGACGACGAGTCCGTCGCGACGTTCGTGGGAGAGTACCGGCCCGAGAACGCGCTGCTCGACATCGATGCCCCGGTGGCCCACGGCGCCTTCGCCGGACTCGGCGGGCCGTACTTCGAGTTCAAGAAGGCGCAGCGCAACGCGATCGACCGCTCCAAGGGCGTCATCGAGCAGGTCGGCGCGGAGTTCGCGAAGCTCTCCGGACGTCCGTTCGGCCTCATCGAGACTTGGGGCATGGACGACGCCGAAGTGGCCGTGGTCGTGATCGGTTCCACGGCCGGCAACGTGCGGCATGTCGCACGCGCCGCGCGCGAGCGCGGGGTGAAGGCGGGCGTCGTGAAGGTCCGCTGCTTCCGTCCGTTCCCGGTCGCCGAACTCGCGGCGGCTCTCGCGGGATGCAAAGCCGTCGCGGTGCTCGATCGCGCGGAGTCGTTCGGTGCCGAGGGAGGGCCGCTCTTCCTCGAGACGCGCAGCGCCCTCTACGACACGTCGTCCCGCGTGCCTGTCGTGGACTACGTCTACGGGCTTGGCGGCTCCGACGTGCGCCTCGACCTCCTTGAGCGTGTCTATGGCGACCTGACCGACATAGCCGAGGGTGCGGCCGTCCCGTCCGGTATCACCTACCTTGGCATCCGATAGGAGGACGCGGTGGCGAATCTCAAGGAACTGACGCATCGCGAGGACCGCCTCGCCGGCGGCCACCGGCTCTGTGCAGGCTGCGGCGCCTCGATCGCAGTGAGGCAGGTACTCCTCGGCGCCGGCGAGGACCCTATCGTCGTCGGCTGCGCGACAGGCTGTCTCGAGGTCTCCACGACGATCTATCCCTACTCGTCGTGGAAGACCCCGTTCATCCACAACGCGTTCGAGAACTCCGCGGCGACCGTGTCCGGCGTGGAGGCGGCGTTCCGTGGGCTCAAGCGCGCTGGGAAGATACCCGGAGACAAGCGGGTGAAGTTCGTGGCTTTCGGCGGAGACGGCGGGACGTACGATATCGGCTTGCAGTCGCTGTCGGGCGCCATGGAGCGCGGACACGACATGGTGTACGTCTGCTACGACAACGGCGCGTACATGAACACCGGCATCCAGCGCTCGTCGGCGACGCCGCGCGGTGCGTGGGCGACGACCGCAGAGGTGGGAAAGGCGCAGGCCGGCAAGATGCAGCGCCGCAAGGACCTCACATCCATCATCGCCGCTCACGGGGTCCCGTACGCGGCCCAGGCGTCGATCAGCCACTGGAAGGACCTCACCGACAAGGCCGCCAAGGCTTTCGCGGTCGAGGGACCGGCGTTCCTCAACGTCTTCGCCCCGTGTCCACGGGGCTGGCGCATCGGCTATGACAAGACCGTCGAGATCGCGAAACTCGCGGTGCAGACAGGGTTCTGGCCTCTCTTCGAGGTCGAGGACGGCGCGTGGCGCCAGACCGTCAAGGTGGCGAACCGGAAGCCGGTCGAGGAGTTCCTCAAGCCACAGGGGCGGTTCAAGCATCTCTTCACGCCAGAGAACGCCGGAGTCCTCGCGGCGGTACAGGCGGACGTGGACCGGTACTGGGAGTACGTGCAGCGCCGATGCGAGTGCGCCTGACCTCAGGACATCGAGATAGTGGTCACGGAGGGCCTTCGGGGATTACCCGGGAGGCCCTCCGCGGTTACACTTGGGAAGCCGGGCAAGTCGCCCGGTGCCGGAGGGAGTGTGTGCTAGTGCGCAGCCAATGTCGTCTCGTCCTCATCGTCGTGGTCGCCGTCGCGCTCGGTCTCGGCCCCGTGTCGTGCGCTCGCAAGGGCGACGCGGTCTCCTCCCAGAGCAAGCCGACCGGGCGGATCGAACGGTTGCGCGTGTCGGGTTCGGGTACGGCCCTCCCCCTTCTGCGTCTCCTCACGGACAGCTACTCTCGCGTCGTGCCGGGGGGCGACGTCAGCTTCGTCTACCTTCCAGGTCTGCACTCCGGGGGCGGCGTGAAGGGCGTGGTCGCGGGCGACCTCGAGATCGGCGCCGTCTCGCGCGAACTCACGAAGGACGAGCGCGGGCTTCACCTGAGGTACGTGCTCCTCTCCAACGACGGTCTGGCGATCGCGGTCCACCCCTCGGTCGGCGTTCGGGGAGTCACCACTCAGCAGGTCCGCGAGATCTACTCCGGCAGGTTCGCCAACTGGAAGGAACTCGGCGGAGCCGACCTGCCGATCACGGTACTCGACCGCAACGAGGACGAATCGGCGAAGATCATCCTCCGGAAGTACGTGCTCGGGTCGGACCTCGACGTCACACCTCGCGCCGTCGATCTCTACTACGAGAGCGACATGATCGAGGGCCTCCAGACGACCCCGGGTGCGATAGGCTACTTCTCCCTGGGTTACGGACTCTCCCAGAACGTCTCGGTCGACTACCTGACGCTCGACGGAGTGGCGCCGACCGTCGCCAACATCGAGAGCGGTGCGTATCGAGTGGTCCGGCCGCTCGGTGTCGTCGCGCGCACGGACGCGAGCGACGGGGCGGACCGGTTCCTGGCCTGGGCCTCAGGTGTTGAGGCGGCGGCGCTGATGGAGCGAGTCGGCTTCGTGCCCGCGCGGCGCTGATCGGGCAGCCATGCTTTCGCGGCTATTCGGCAAGCACCTCCACAACCAGATCATCGCGCCCCTCGTCATCGTGGCGGCGATCGTCGGATTCATCGCCACCCTCGTCGCGGTGATCCTGTTGTCCCGGGTCATCGACCAGTGGGTCGACCAGGCCGCACACTCCACCACCGGCAACGTGGTGGCCCGCATCCAGTCCCGGACCGACGACCTGATGCGCAGCGCGACGCTCGCCGCGGAGAACCCGAGGCTGGTGACCGGAGTCGTAGCCGGCGATGCCGGGAGGGTGACCGGAGAACTCGTCCTGTCCAACGCCGCGCTCCGGGCGGACAGTCTGATGGTCGTCGACGAGGACGGCCGGGTCTTGGCGGTGACCGGGCGGCTCGGGGTGTTGCCGGGCCAGCACCCGTTCAGCAGCCGCACCCGCCGATGGGCCGTGCGATCCATGCGCCACCCCGTCCTCACCGAGGTCGCGGGACGAGTGACGCTGACCGCGCTCCAGCCCGTGAGCGAGCCCGGGGGCAACGTCCACGTCCTCGCTCTGTCCACGGTCATCGACGACGCCTTCCTGCGCTCCGTGTCGCGCGGTTCCGCTGCCGACTTCTGCTTCTTCGGGCCCTCGGGTAAGCGGGTCGCCTGCACGGTCGAGTCTTCTTCCGCGCTTCGCTCGATCATGGAGGGTCTGGACCTTCCGGCCCGGGAGGCGATCGCGGCCTCACGACGCGGTGGATCGCCCAGCGCGGACCTGCGCGTGGAGGGTCGGGACATGCGGGTCTGGGCGCAGAGGGTCACGATACCCGGCGATCCGACCGGCGGAGAGGGCTATCTCGTCGCCTTCGTCAGGACCGACGTGAGCGAGCAGACGAGGGCCACCACGACGCGGCTCATCTTGATGTGGTCCGTCTTCGCCATCCTCGTGCTCGTCGGTCTCGGCTGGTGGGTCGCGCGGCGGATCTCGGACCCGCTCGTGCTCCTGACACAGAGCGCGCGGCGTGTCGCCGACGGCGACTTCTCGAGTCGCGTCGAGATCCCCGGCGGCAACGAACTCACGCAGCTGGCCGAGAGCTTCGATCAGATGACGGAGTCGTTGCGCAACCGGACAGAGGTCCTCACGAAGAAGGTCCTCGAGCTTGCCACGCTGTACGAGATCAGCCGTTCGCTCGGTTCGACGCTCGATCTCGACGTGCTCCTCGATTCCGTGCTCGACTCCACGATGCGCATCTTCAACATCGAACTCGGCTACGTCACGCTGCGCGACAAGGAGACCAGCCGGATATCGCTGCGCGCCTGGCGCGGGCCGGGCCAGTCGCAGGCCGACGAGCGCGCCGTGCGTTCCTCCATGGCGGAATGGGTGATACGAGAAGGTCGCCCGCTCATCTTCAACCCGCCGGCGAGTGGCGAAGGACAGCAGGTGGACACCGTCTCCGGTGCGCTCGCCGCGCTCTGCGTGCCCCTCATCTCGGGGGAGGGGACGGTCGGTGCGATTACGGTAGGCACGCACGACCGGACGTTCCGGTTCAGCAGCGACGACGTGCGACTGCTCTCGACGATCGCGAACCACGTGACGATCGCGGTCGGCAACATCGACCTCTTCTCGAGCCTGCAGGAAGCCTATCTGGCGACGGTCCGATCGCTCGCGGCGGCCGTCGACGCCAAGGACCCGTACACGCGAGGTCACTCGGACAAGGTCGCCACGTACGCCATGGCTATCGCGGAACGGCTCGAGTTGTCGACCGAGCAGAGGACGGCGCTCGAGATGGCCGCGTACCTCCACGACATCGGGAAGATCGGCATCCGCGAGGAGATACTTCTCAAGCCGGGGCGCCTCTCCGCGCCCGAGATGGGGCAGATGCGCCATCATCCTCTCATCGGCGCGAACATCCTGCGGCCGGTCGCCTTCCCTTGGCCCATCGCGCCGGTCGTGCGCCACCACCACGAGCACTGGGACGGGTCCGGCTATCCGGCGGGGCTGAAGGGGGAGGAGATCCCCCTGCTCGCCCGGATCCTGACTGTCGCGGACGCGTACGAGGCGATGACCGCCGACCGGCCCTATCGTCCCGGCCGTTCGCGCGAAGAGGCCATCGTCGAGCTCCGGCGGTGCTCCGGCAGCCACTTCGACCCGCGGGTCGCCGAGGCCTTCATCTCCGTGCTCGAGGAGAGTCCCGGCGAGATCGAGTTCGGGCTCCTTCCCGAGACGGAGGACGTGCAGCCGGACGAGGCGCGCGCGATCTTCGTCGCGATATGCGACGGCATGGTCAACAGCTTCCGCCGGCTCGGCGGGCCTCGTCTCGCGACGAACCTCGAAGCCGAGCTCAACGCGTTCTTTGGGCGCGAGGACCTTCCGTACTCGTTCGAGTCGGGTCATCTCTACGTCCGCACGGAAGCGGTCAGCCCCGAAGCCGAACTCGCGGGCATGCGCGCCACGGTGCACCACATCACCGCATCGATGGAGCGGACCTCTGGCCGCAGCCTCGTCGACCACTTCTACCAGGAGGCGCTCACGGGGCTGTCCGAGAGGATGCGCGTGCTCGCGCGGGTGCTCGACCTCTACGTCTCCGTGTGACCTGGTACACTATCCCCCACGACGGCGCCGAAAGGCGCCGCTGAGGCATGTCGACGCTGGAGGGGCGATGGCGCTCGTCGTCCAGAAGTACGGCGGTTCGTCGGTCGGGACGACCGACCGCATCCTGGCGGTCGCGCGACGCCTCATCGAGGCGAAGGAGCGCGGCGATCGAGTCGTGGCGGTCGTGTCGGCGATGGGGGACGTCACCGACGAGCTTCTCGAACTCGCCGGCGCGATCAGCTCCATGCCGCCCGAACGCGAGATGGACATGCTTCTCGCGACGGGCGAGCAGGTCACCATCGCGCTGCTGGCCATGGCGATCCACTCGCTCGGCCACGAAGCGATCTCGCTCACCGGCGCGCAGGCCGGGATCGTCTCGGACGCGAGCCACACGAAGGCCCGGATCCAAGCCGTGCGAGCGGATCGGGTGCTCGAGGCCCTCGACGACGGCAGGATCGTCATCGTCGCCGGATTCCAGGGGCTTACCGAGGACGGTGAGATCACGACGCTCGGGCGCGGCGGCTCCGACACCACCGCCGTCGCGGTCGCCGCTGGACTCTCGGCGGACGTGTGCGAGATCTACACGGACGTCGACGGCGTGTACACGGCGGACCCTCGCATCGTGGCGACCGCGCGCAAGCTCGAGCGGGTCTCGTACGAGGAGATGCTGGAGATGGCCGCGACGGGCGCGCGCGTGCTGCAGCTGCGCAGCGTCGAGTTCGCCCGGAACCACGGCGTCACCATCCACGTCCGCTCGAGCTTCAACAAGGAGCCGGGCACGATCGTCAAGGAGGCTGACGGGTCGATGGAAGAAGCGATCATCTCCGGGGTCACGCACGACACCTCCGAGGCCAAGGTCACGGTCCGCGACGTGCCGGACCGTCCCGGCGTGGCCGCGGACGTGTTCACGCGTCTGGCCGAGCACAACGTGAACGTGGACATGATCATCCAGAACGTCTCCGAGGACGGGACGACCGATATCTCCTTCACCACGCCGAAGGAGGACCTCGTTCGCGCGAGGCGGGCCGTCGAGCTGACGGTCGCCGAGATCGGTGCTCGGGACTGGTCGGTCGACGAGTCCATCGCCAAGGTCTCGCTCGTCGGCGCGGGGATGAAGACCCATCCCGGGGTCGCCGCGAAGATGTTCCAGACGCTCGCGGACGCGGGTGTGAACCTCGACATGATCTCGACATCCTCGATACGCATCTCATGCGTCATCGCGGGTGACATGGTGGAGGCGGCCGTGCGAGCTCTGCATGCGGCCTTCGGGCTCGAAGGGGAGGCCGTTCGCGCCGAGTTCTCACCGGCGGCGCCGAGGGAGGGCAGCTAGATGTCCTGGGACAAGCTCATGCCCGAACGTCCCGTCGTCGCCGTCGCGGGAGCGACCGGCGCGGTGGGCACCGAGATGCTCGCCGTGCTCGAACAGCGCGGCTTTCCCGCGTCGCGCGTCGTCGCGCTCGCGTCGTCCCGCTCGGCGGGACGCCGACTCCCGTTCGCCGGAGGAGAGCTCGCCGTCGAGGAGATGACGCCCGCCTCGTTCGCGAGTGTCGATATCGCGCTGTTCTCGGCCGGGGCGTCGGTGAGCAAGGAGCTGCGCGACGCGGTCGTGGAGTCGGGTTGCGTCATGATCGACAACTCGTCCGCCTTCCGCATGGACGACGACGTGCCGCTCGTCGTGCCCGAGGTCAACCCCGGCGACGCCTCACTCCATTCCGGGGTGATAGCGAACCCGAACTGCTCGACGATCCAGATGGTCGTCGCGCTCGCTCCGTTGCACGCTCTCGCGCCGATCCGTCGCGTCGTCGTCGCCACCTACCAGGCGGCCTCGGGTGCCGGGCAGGCCGCCATGGACGAACTCTACGGGCAGTCGGGCGACTTCCTCGAGGGCCGGCCGCTTCAGGTCCGCGAGTTCGCGCATCGCATCGCGTTCAACTGCATCCCCCACATCGACGTCTTCCTCGATGACGGCTCCACGAAAGAAGAGTGGAAGATGGTCGTCGAGACGAAGAAGATCATGCACGCGCCCGATCTCGCGGTCCACGCGACCTGCGTGCGCGTCCCCGTTCTGCGATGCCACTCGGAAGCGATCGACGTCGAGTTCCACGGGCACGTCGGCATCGACGAAGCCAGAGCCGCGCTTGAGGCCGCCGAGGGAGTGACGGTCCTCGACGATCCGGGCACAAAAGCCTATCCGATGCCGGCGCTGCTCGAGGGGACCGACGATACGTATGTGGGCAGGCTCCGCGTCGACCCCACCGTGGAGCACGGGCTGTCGATGTGGGTCGTCGCCGATCAGCTTCGCAAGGGCGCCGCCTTGAACGCGGTCCAGATCGCCGAACTGCTCCTGAGGTAGCCGCCGAGGGGACTGTGGACGGCGGCGCTGTGGGGTACCATTGGTGAAGGGTCCTTGACCGCAGGGACATGGCGCGTAGGGCACGGGAGGCTGCATGGGCGAGGCGGAGATCCTTATCGTCGAGGACGACGCGACCATCGCGCGTTTCGTCGAGCTCGAACTCGAGCATGCCGGCTTCTCCGTTCGCCGCTCGGCTGACGGACCCGCCGCGCTCGAGGCCGTTTCCGCGGCGCGTCCGGACCTTGTCGTGCTCGATCTCATGCTGCCTGGCCTGGACGGGCTCGAGGTCGCCCGCGCGATCCGGGAGACCGATCCGGACCTGCCGATCCTCATGCTGACCGCGCGTGCGGAGACGGGCGATGTGGTCGACGGGTTCGAGGCCGGCGCCGACGACTACTTGCGGAAGCCCTTCGAGATGAGGGAGCTGCTATCGCGGGTCGGAGCTCTGCTGAAGCGCACCGACTCCACTCGCGACAGGTCGGTGCTCAGGGCCGCGGGTGTGGAGGTCGATCCGCTGGCGCGCAAGGCGAGCCTTGACGGTCTCTCGCTCGACCTGACCGCGCGGGAATTCGACCTCCTCGCGTATCTCGTCGGGAACGCCGGGCGCATCGTGAGCCGCGAGGAGATCCTCGAGGAGGTCTGGGGCGGCCAGAGGGTGAGCGACAGCAACGTCATCGAGGTGTTCGTCTGCCACTTGCGGGGCAAGATAGGCGACACCGACAACTCGGTGATCCAGACCATCCGGGGTGTCGGGTACTTCTTCACCCGATGATCTGATGCATCTCACCTCGTTCCGCGCGCGCATCTTCCTGCTGGCGGTCATGTTCGCCGTCCTCCTCGTGGGCGCCGTCTCGGTCACGACGTACGTCGTCGTGGCGGAGGGGATGTCCGGAGTGGCGTTCGATACCGTCGCCCAACTCTCCCGGCAGGCTGCCGAGGAAGTCCAGCTCCAGGCGACGAACGCCAAGCTCTCGGCGGCGCAGGAGGGGCTCACGGGCGCCGTGCGGGATCGCGAGGCACGGCGGCGCTTCTTCAGGTCCATCCCGGAGATGTTCGGGACCTCCCGGTACGCGGAAGGCGCGTTCGCCGTCTACGACGAGGGCCTGGTACCGGTCTGGTTCTCGGCGAGCAGGGCGGTCCTGCCTCTGGGTTCGGAACGCGCGGAGACTCTGCGTCGCCACCGCGTCCTCCAGACACGTACACGTGCCGGGAGCGTCCTGTCGGGCATGTTCGGCTCCGCGGATCTGGGGGTGTACGCGGTACACGTCCCTGTCCGGTTCCCGGACGGCAGATACGGCGTCCTCGACGTGATCTACTTCCCGGTCCGCGAAGAGGCCACGATCGACGCCATCCGGCGCCCGATGGCGGCTGTCGCCCTGACCACTATGCTCGCGGCAGTGATGATGATGCAGCTCAGCACGGGCTGGGTCCTCGGGCTCATCGACGATCTCCGCATCGCCGCCGACAGCGTGGACGCAGGTCAGTTGGACGTGCACCTTCCCCAATCGGGCCGGAACGAGATCGGCGAGCTCTCCCGCTCGCTCAACCGGCTCATCGATCGTCTCCGACAACGCGCGGGGGCCCAGACGCGGTTCGTCGCCGACGCGTCCCACGAACTCGCGACACCGGTCGCCGGGATCCGGGGCTACGTGAACATCCTGAGGAAGTGGGCCGCGGACGACCCGGAACTGCGGGCAGAGGCGCTGGACGCGCTCGACCGGGAGTCCGGACGCATGATGAGACTGACCCGAGATCTGCTTGCGGCGATCCGCGGGGAGAGCGGGCCGCCGCCAAGGGCGATACGTTTCGATGTGAACGCGGTGTGCCGTGCCGTGCTGAGTTCGGCCTCCGGCCTCTACTCCGGCAAGGCCCTTGCCATCGGGGGACCGGGCGGGGAACCGCTCGTGCTCATGGGCGATCCCGAACGCATCGAAGAGGCGCTCTCGGTGCTCGTCGACAACGCTTGCAAGTACACCTCGCCCGGCGGCTCGGTGAGCATGACCACCGCGAGGGTCGACGACCGGGTGGTCGTACGGGTATCGGACACCGGCGTCGGCATCCCGCCGGACGACCTGCCCTACATCTTCGAACGCTTCTACCGGAGCGATGCGTCGCGTTCGAAGGACACCGGGGGCTTCGGTCTGGGTCTTGCGATCGCGAAGCTGGCGATAGAGTCGAGTGGCGGGACGATCGAGGTCGTGAGCGCGTTGGACGAGGGGACGACGTTCACCGTCTCGCTCCCGGGGGCCATCGTCTGACCGTCGCCGCGACCGCAGTGACCGCCCGTCGTCATGCATGACCGCTGGTCCGAAGAGGAGACCGCGCGTCGCCTTCCCATCGTCGGCCTGCCGAGAACTGCCGATAAAACATCGAAGTAGTATGTCCGGCGGTTCGAGAGGATCCTGGTGGGCAGCGAAGCGGACGTGGTGAGAGGCACCTTCACCTCAGCGGCGTGGCGGCAGACCGCCGATGCGCTCTTCGAAGCGCTCGGTGTCAGCGTCACAGTGTTGGATCTCGAATCACCCACCATAGGTTACCTCGGCCCCGTCGGCGCCTTCTGCCATCTGCTCGGCGAGGACGGATCGTCGTCGGTCGGTCTCGGCTGCGCCATGGACGTCGTCGGCGTCGACCTCACCCGTACGGGTCGAGTGACCTGCCGCGCGGGACTCCCTGTCATGCTCACGCCGCTCGTGGTCGATGGCCGGGCCGTGTGCCACGTCCGGGTGTGCGGCTTCGTGCACGCTGCGAAGGACCGCCCCGCCCTCGTCCAGCGCATGATCGCTCGCGGGGTGACGCCCGGCGTAGCGCGTTCCGCCGTCAGGTCGGTACCCGTCCTCGGCAAGCGCCGTGTCGACTCCGTCGTGCGTCTCGTGGTGTCGCAGGCGCAGACGATCATCGCGAACGCGCTGTCGGGCGCGGACCGTGATGTGAGGATCCGCGAACTCGAAGCGCTCTTCGCCGCGCGTCGCGACATCGAGAGCGCCAGGCTCGACGTCGAGTCGCTCCCGCGAGTGATGCTGGAGCGCGCCCGGACGCTCGTCGACGCGACGGGTGGCGCTCTCTCGATCGTGCGTCCCGAGACCGGCGAACTGGAGACGGTCGCTGTAACGGGGACTTGGGACCCGGCGAGTCTGGGCGGGCGCGAGGCGCTCGACGAGGGTACGCCGGGGCATGTCGTCTCCACCGGTCGCTCCGTGGTCATCAGCGGCCGGGACGCGGTACCGTCGGCGGCCGGTACGGGTCGCACCGGCTCCGCGATCCATGTCCCGTTGCGCGCCGGGGACCGGGTGGTCGGCGTCCTGAGTCTCGAGGTACCCGCGTCGGCGGGCCCCGTCCGCTCGGGCGACCTCGTGCTCGTGGAGCGGTTCGGCCAATTCGCCGGCGCCGCGATCGACGGTCTCGACACCCAGGTCGAGGGCGGGGGCATGCTCGTCGAACTCATGGAGCTCAACGCCGTGGGCGCGAGCCTAGGGGCGACCATCGACGTGGAGCGCATCGTCTCGCTCCTGTCGAGCGTCGTGGACAACACCTTCGACCGCGACATGAGCGGCATCGTCCTTTTCGGCTGGGGTATCGAGGAGCGTCACGTGAGCCTGCGCCGTCAGGTCACGCAAGGGGACGTCCAGACCGTTCTCGCCGAGGCGCTCTCCGACGCCGCGGCACCCGATGCGGGCGACGTGACATTCCATTCGGCCGGCGGAGGCCTCGTCGAGAGCGAGGAGGCGCAGGGGGACTGGTCGGTGGTCACGGCGGACATCACGGCGAAGGGCATCCTCATCGGACGTCTCTTCATCGCCGACGCCACCGCTGGTTCGTTCGGCTATCGGGACGTGCGACTCCTGACCGGCATCGCTTCGCACGCGTCCGTCGCCCTCGAGAAGGCGTCCCTCTTCCGCCGCATGCGCGACGACATGACGAAGACGATCACCGCGCTGTCGGCGACGCTCGACGTGAACGAGCGCTTCCAGCGCGGGCACTCCGATCGCGTCATGGACTACGCGATGGCGATAGGCGAGGAGCTGGGCCTACCCTACGACGACATCGAGGTCCTGCGTTTCGCCGGTCTGCTCCACGACATCGGGAAGATAGGCGTGAGCGAGGAGATACTCCTCAAGCCGACGCGCCTCACAGACGACGAGATGGCTCACGTCAGGCGTCACGCGGAGATCGGGGCGAGCATCGTCGACCAGATCGAGTTCCTCGGTGCGGTCACGCCAGTCATCATGCACCACCACGAGCGTTGGGACGGGACGGGTTACCCGTCCGGTCTCGCGGGAAGAGCCGTCCCCCTGCTGGCGCGCATCCTCGCAGTCGCCGACTCCTTCGACGCGATAACGTCCGTCCGTACCTTCCGGTCGGCTATGCCCGTCTCGGCTGCCCGCATCGAGCTGGAGGCGGGCGCGGGGACCCAGTTCGACCCCGATGTCGTGCGCGCCTTCCTCGCCGTGCTCGACCATCGGGCCGGAGTCGCCGCGACGGGACTGTTCGCGGACCACGTCCGGGGAGCAGGAGAGGCGCGCGACGGTCACGGACTGCCGTCCTGACCCTTCGTCGGGTGTGCTAGCATACCCGGATGGTCACCACGAGGCATATCGCTCGAGCCGGTCTCATCGCCGCGGTCTACGCCGCCCTCACGCTGCTCGTCCTTCAGTTGCCCGGACAACTCGGATGGGGACCGGTCCAGTTCCGCGCGAGTGAGGCGGTCACCGTCATCGCGGTGCTCACCCCTTCGGCCGTCCCCGGCCTCTGGCTCGGCGCGGTCGCCGCGAACGCCTTCATGTTCACGCAGGTGGGCCCGGTCGCCCTACTCGACGTGGTCTTCGGCTCGCTGGGCACTCTCGCCGGCGCCGCGTGGACCTGGCGCTTCCGCCGCCGCCGGGCGCTCGCGCTAGCGGGGCCGGTCGTCGCGAACGCCCTCATCGTTCCGGCATACCTGCCGTTCCTCCTTCGGGGCCTGGGCTTCTACACGCTGCCGTTCGTCGGGACGAGCATCGAGGGCAGCTGGCCCGCGATGTACGCATTCGGCGTGATCGCGGTCGGCATCGGGGAGGCCGCCGTGGTCTACGGGCTCGGATGGCCGCTGCTCGTCGCGCTCGACAGGCTGGGGATCGGCCGTCTGCTGGGAGACGAGGCCGGGTCCGCCTCCCCGGGGAATGAACGGGGAGGGGGAGGCGACCATGCGCGAGGCGCTGCTTTGGACGAGTGAAGGCGAGCGGATCCGCTGTCTGCTCTGTCCCCACGCGTGCAGGATAGCCGACGGCTCACGGGGAGTCTGCGGGGTGCGGGAGAACCGGGACGGCGTCCTGTGGGCGCTCACGTACGGCAAGGTCTCGTCGGTCGCGGTCGACCCCATCGAGAAGAAGCCGGTCTTCCACTTCCATCCGGGCACGTCCGCCCTCTCGCTCGGCAGCGTCGGTTGCACGATGCGCTGCCTGCACTGTCAGAACTGGAGCATCAGCCGGGCGACGCCGGGCGATGCCGGCCGCGCCGGAGAACTCGAAGACCTCCCCGTCGCGGAGGTGGTGCCGCTCGCGCTCCGTCACGGCTGCCGGGGTGTGGCCTTCACGTACAACGAGCCCGTCATCTGGGCGGAGTACGTGCTCGACGTGTCGCGAGAGTGCAAGGATGCGGGTCTCTACACGGTCATGGTGACGAACGGCTATGTGACCGAGGCGGGCCTCGACCTGTTCGGCTCGGCGATCGACGTCTGGCGCGTCGACGTCAAGGGCATCAGCGACGCCACCTACCGGAAGTTGTGCAAGGTGCCCTCGCCGAAGCCCGTCTTCGAGATGGCCGAGCGCGCGAAGTCCGTCTGGGGCATGCACGTCGAGGTCGTGACGAACGTCGTCCCCACGATCAACGACGACGAGGAGACCCTACGCTCGATCGCGGCTTGGATCCACGACCGTCTCGGGCCCGGTACTCCGTGGCACGTCACGCGGTTCTTCCCATACCTGGAGCTGTCGCATCTCGAACCGACGCCGCCCAAGACGCTGCGGCGCGCGCGGGAGATCGGACGGGAGGAAGGGTTGGACTTCGTCTACCTGGGCAACGTCTCGGAGCCGGGCGGCGAGGACACTGTCTGCCCGGGATGCGGCGCCGTGGCGTTGAGGCGTGACGGGTATCGCGTGGAGGATGCGGCCGTGACCGGCGGAGCGTGCTCGGGATGCGGGCGCGGGCTCGGGATCGAAGGGTGACCCCGACGCCGCTGCGGTATGATGTTGAGGCGCTCGCGGCTCCCGGAATGGCCGCGACGACGCCGACGGAGGACGGACGCCCTTGAGTAGCCCCTGCGTGATCATCCCGACGTTCTGGACGAAGGTGCGCGGACGTCCCGCGCCCAACGCCATCACCTACGACCACCCTACCCCGGTGGACGGCAAGAGCACGCTATCCGACTGCCTCCGTTCTCTCGACGGCGTTCGAGGACTCGACAAGGTGGTCGTCATCGTCGCGGCGACCGAGGCTTCCGTCGAGCACGAGGCTGAGGATCGCGTGCGGGACATCCTCGCGGATTTCCCCGGCATCGACTCCCTGCTTTTCGGGCCCGCCGAGCTCGGCTCACTCCATCGCCGACTCGAACAACTCGAGTTCTCCGACATGCTGTCGGGGCTCGGTCTCGCGGGCTACGGCGCGGTGCGCGACGTCGGGTTGCTCGTGGCGGCGGTCCTCGGCTCGGAGGGCGTCGTCTTCGTCGACGACGACCAGATCGTCATCGACGAGTCGTTCCTGGCGCACGCGATGGCGGGGCTGGGCAGCCGCGACGAGGCCGGCCGGCCGATACTGGCGAAGAGCGGGTACTACGTGGACTCGGAGGGGCAGTACCAGCGTCACGACGAACCCCACTGGGCCGACATGTTCTGGCGTCAGGCGGACGCGCTCAACGGCGCGCTCGCCGTCGTCGCTTCGCCTCCGCGCATCAAGCCCAGCACGGTCGCGTTCGGCGGCTGCCTCGCGCTCCACCGCGACATGTACTGCAATGTCTCGTTCGACCCGTGGGTCCAGCGGGGGGAGGACGTCGACTACGTCATCAACGCGCGCATGCACGGCGCGGACGTCTTCCTCGACGGGGACTGGGCCATCATCCACCAGCCCCCGGACCGCCCCAGCGAGGCCGCGGCGTTCAGGCGCGACGTCTATCGGTTCATCTACGCGCACCGTAAGATCGAGTTCGCGAAATCCCAGGTCGACCTGCGGCCCGTATCGGCCGAGTCGCTCGAGCCGTACCCCGGGGAGTTCATGGGCTCGTCGGTGGTGTGGCGATCCGTCGCCACGGCGCTGATGCGCGCCATCTCCGGGCAGGAGCCCAGGGAGTACCTGCGCATCGCGCGGGAAGCTCTCGCCGACGCGAGTGCGTACGCCCGTGCGAACTGCGACAACTACTTCTCCTTCCAGCGGCGCTGGCCCATCATGATGGATCGCTTGTGGGAGGACGTGGCGCTCAAGTCGCTCTTCACCGGCGAACGGCGCATGGACCGCACGGCGATCACCGGTCGCTTCCCGCCGGTCAGGGGTCACTGAGCCGCGTGGGCGGGATCTGGCCGGCGGTCGCCGTCGGCTTCGTCTCCGGGGTCCTCTCTGGGGCGTTCGGTGTCGGAGGCGGACTCGTCACGACGCCCGCCGTCCGTCTCCTCCTGCTGCGTCCCGCACTCGTCGCGGTGGGAACGCCGCTGCCGGTGATCATCCCAGGCGCGCTCGTCGGCGCTCTCACGCACGCCCGCCACGGGAACGCTGACGTCCGCCTCGGTCTTGCCTTGGGGATGTGGGGCGTGGGAGGGTCTCTCGTGGGCGCCTGGTGCTCCTCTCTCGTAGGCGGCAGGGCGGTCATGCTCGTGACGGCCGTGTTCGTCGCCTGGGTGGCGCTCGACATCGCGCGCGGCGACTCTCGCGCGCGAGTGGTCGAGGGAGTCCCCCAGGGAGAGACGCCCCCGGGACATCTCGGCATCGCCGCGCTAGGCATGCTCGCCGGACTCTACTCGGGCTTCCTCGGTCTAGGCGGAGGGTTCGTCATCGTACCGGGGCTCACCCGATGGTTCGGCGTCCCGATGAAGCGAGCCGTCGGCACGAGCCTTGTGACCGTGGCGGTCCTCGCGGTGCCGGGCACGATCGCGCACCAGCTGCTGGGCCACATCGACGGCCGGCTCGCGCTCCAGCTCGCGGCGGGGGTCGTTCCCGGCGCGCTGCTCGGCGCGCGGCTCACCCTGGCCGCTCGGGAACGCTCGGTCCGGTCGGGTTTCGGCGTCATGATGTTCGCGACAGCCTTGTGGCTCGCGTTCGGAGAGCTCTCGGCGGGAGCTAGGTGAGCGCATCGATGAGACCGGCCTCCGACGAGGATCTGCCGGCCGTCTGGAACGCGGCGCGCACCGCGCGTATCTTCCCGGACTCGGCCGCGTTCGAGACCTTCCGCGGCGAGGCGCCTTGGCGCGTCCGCGTCAACTCCCGCGGGGAGGCCGCCGTCGTCGAGCGCTGGCGCGACCACCTGGACCTGCTGGCCATCCGGGGTCTGTGGTGTTCTCCACGTCGGGTCGCCGTCGCCGTCGAGGACCTGCGGGCGGTGGCGCGCGCCCAGGGCCTCGGGCGGCTCCTGGGGCCCCTGCTCTGTGAGGACGCGGCGCGGCCGTATCTCGCGGCGGGGATGCGGGTCGCTCAGCGGACGATCACCCTGCGTCTCGACAGGCCTGGGCGCCACAAGCCCGGACTCTCGATGCCGGAGGGCGTCGGTCTCCGGCTCGGCACGGCGGCGGACCTGCCGGACCTGCTCGATCTCGACACTTCGTGCTTCGACCTGTTCTGGCGCTACGACGCCGTGCATCTGATGCGCTACGTCGCGGAGGAGCGGCTCGCCCTGGCTGAGAGCGCCAGCGGGCTCATCGGCTATACTCTGTGCACCGTCACGGCCGACGAGGGTATGGTCAACCGTCTCGCCGTCCGTCCGGACGCGCGCAACCGCGGGGTGGGGCGCGCGCTTCTCAGTGACGCGATAGCGTACTCGGCCCGAGCGGGGGCGGTCTCCGTGATGTTGTGCACGCAGACGGACAACGCGGCTTCGCGCCGTCTGTACGCCGCCGCCGGCTTCCGCGAGATGGCCGGCCGGATGGTCTTCCCCATCGATGAAGGTCCGGGGCCGGGATGATCGTCGGACGGCTCGAGCGGATCCGTGCCGCGCTCCCTTCCCGCAGTGTCTTCGTCGACCTGACGCTCGTCGGCGCCACCACCGTCATCGGCCTCGTCGCGCTGGCCTCGCTCGTCGTGGAGGTGCCGCGCTACGCCGTCGTCGCGGCGGTCGTCGGACTCCTCGTCGTGGCCGCCGGCACCCTCGTCGCCCGTTTCGCCTCGCGTCCCGACCATCTGCGCGCGATGCAGTCGGAGCAGATCCTCCGCATCGCGACCCAGAGCCTGGCGCACTTGAGGAAGGGCCTCGACGAAGAGACGGCAGGCGCCGTATGCCGTCTCGCGTATCTGGAGAGTGAGGCGGACGCCGTCGCGATCACCGACACGGAGAGGGTGCTCGGTTTCGCGGGGATCGGCGAGGACCATCACACCATCGGTGGGCCGATCCTCACGAGGGCGACGAGGGAGGCGCTCGAGCACAACGAGCACCGCATACTCTCTTCGAAGGAGGAGATCGGCTGCCCCAGGAGGGACTGCATGCTGGCGGCGGCGATCGTGGTGCCGCTCGAGATGCGCGGCAGGCCCGCGGGCACCCTCAAGTTCTACTACACCACCCCGCGCCTGCTCAACGAGACGCAGGTCACGATGGTGGAGGGTCTCGCCTACCTTCTCTCGACGCAACTCGAGCTCTCCGAGCTCGAGCGGCAGACCGAGCTTGCGTGCCGAATGGAGCTCAAGGCCCTTCAGGCGCAGATAAACCCGCACTTCCTCTTCAACACGATCAACACGATCGCCATGCTCATCCGCACGGACCCGGCCGAGGCGCGGCATCTGCTCCGGGAGTTCGCGACGTTCTATCGCCGCACGCTGGAGGCGGGTGACGAGATGGTGACCCTTGCCCGAGAGCTCGAGTACACGCGCTCCTATCTCGGCTTCGAGCGTGCGCGGTTCGGCGACCGCATCCGCGTCGTCGAGGATGTCGCCGAAGACACGCTGCCCGTCCTCGTGCCCGCGTTCGCGCTACAGCCTGTGGTGGAGAATGCGCTGCAGCACGGGATGCCGCCGGAGGGATCGTTGCTGATACGCATCAGCGCCTCGCGCAGAGGCGAGCTTCTCACGCTCGGCGTGGCCGACGATGGTCTCGGGATCCCGGAGGAGCGCCTGCCCCACGTGCTCGAACCCGGCTACGGCAAGGGACTTGGCATCGCCCTCAAGAACGTGGACGATAGATTGCGCGGCCACTTCGGGCCGGGCAGCGGGATCAGCGTCGCCAGCGTGTTCGGCGGCGGCACCACGGTGACCCTCTCAATCGTCTTGGGCCCGGCGACCGCGAGTGAGGCATGAGATGCTGAAGGCCCTCATCGTCGACGACGAAGCTCCGGCTCGCAGCGAGCTGCGTTTCCTTCTGGGCGAGGCGGGCGGCGCGGGGGTCGAAGGCGAGGCGGCCAGCGCCGTGGAGGCGCTGCGGCTCATCAAGGCGACGGCCTTCGACGTCATCTTCCTCGATATCGACATGCCGGGGCTCTCGGGCATGCAGCTCGCCGAGGTCCTCGCGGGCCTCGACCGTCCTCCGGCGGTCGTCTTCGTCACCGCGTACAGCGAGCACGCGGTCAGGGCCTTCGAGGTCGCGGCGGTCGACTACCTCATGAAGCCGGTGGACGTCGGGAGGCTGCGCCAGGCGCTGGAGCGGCTTGCGCCTTCCGAAGAAGCCTCTCAGCGCGTGATCGACCGCGTCCCCGTCGAGAAAGGCGGGCGCAAGTTGTTGCTCGACGTCGGCGACATCGACTACGTCATGGCGCGCGACGACTACTCATACGTCTTCACGGAAGAGGGGCGCTACCTTTCCACCCTGTCGCTGGCGCAGCTCGAGACCCGGCTCGAATCGCGGGGGTTCTTCCGTGCGCACAGGCGCTATCTGGTCAACCTGTCGCGGGTCCGGGAGGTCGTGCCGATGTACGGGGGGACGCTCCTGCTGACGCTGAAGGACACCGCGGCGACGCAGGTGCCGGCTTCCCGCAGGCGCGTCCCGGCCCTGAAGCGGGCCCTCGGTCTCTGATGGCCGGACCGGCCCTGCGCGTGGGTATCGTCTCCGACACGCACGGTTCGCTCTCTCGGGAAGCGAGCGCTCGGCTCGCGGGAGTCGACCACATCCTGCATGCCGGCGATGTCGGCTCGGCCGCGGTGCTCGGTGAGCTCGAGGCGATCGCTCCGACGACGGCCGTGCGGGGCAACATGGACGCCGGTCCCGTGGTGGGCGCGCTTCCGGCTGTCGCGGACGTCACGCTGGGCGGGGTGCGCTTCCTGGTCGGGCACGTCCGCGGCCGGCTGACCGCACGTGGCGCGCCGGACGGAGTGCGCGTCGTCGTCACCGGGCACACGCACGTCGCGGAGATCGAGTCCGCGCACGGCGTGATCTTCGTGAACCCCGGCTCGGCGAGCCGGCCCCCCGACGACGCGCTGCCGACGATCGCGCTCGCTCTCGTCGAGGACGGCGACGTGACCGTCAGGATCGTGACGGTCTGATCGTTCGAGCCGCCTCGGTGAGCGCGCGGGAGAAGCCGGCGACGTTCTCGGCGTCGGCGTCCTGGAGGTCGAAGCGCGCCACCCTTCGCCCGAGCGATGCGAGCGTCGCGAGATCGCCGTCCGCCTGCGCCCCAAAAAGCGCGCGCAAGCCCCATCCGCGGCCTGGGACGGGGACGTCGGTGGCGTCGCGCGTCGTCAGGACGATGAAGACCCCTTCGTCGGGGCCGCCCTTGTGCAGCTGACCGGTGGAGTGGAGGTAGCGCGGGCCCACCTCGAGGCATGTCGCCACGCCGAGAGAGGCGCCGGCGGCGGACAACGAGTCGCGCAACGGGGCGAGCAGATGGTCGTCATCCGGCAGGTAGGCGAGGACGGCGAGGTAGTCCCCCGGCCGGACCGCGGCGAGCACCGGGCGCAGCGCGCTCGCGGGATCGCCGGCGGCGGTCGCCGGCGCGACGAGAGTCCCCGCCAGGATCGCCTCGGTCGCGGACTTGGCGCGTGCGACATCCGGCTGGTCGAACGGGTCGATCCCCATGAGGTGTCCCACGAGCGCGGTCGCGTACTCCCATCGCACGAACTCGGCCGCGAGGTCGAGAGGGGAGTCGAGCGCGAGGTCGAGCACGGGGGTGCCGGGCGGTAGCGCCGCCGTCCAGGCGGTGATGGCGGTGTCCCGAGTCGAGCGGACGAGCACGGCAGCGGCGTCCGAGGCCACGCCAGCCGGCGTCCCTCGCGGTCCGGCGAGGATCGGGACGACGCCAGCGCCTCCCTTTCCGGTGGACTCGGCGAGCAACTGCTCGGCCCAGAGCCCGAAGGCGGCGAACTCGGCGGAGCACGCGATCGTGAGCTTGTCCCTGCCTGACGCCAGAGCGTCGCCGATGAAGGCGGCGAGCTCGGCGGCGGGCCCGCCGGATGCGGCGCACGCCTTCTCCATCGCTTCCGCGCGCGAGAGGAGCGCGGGCAGGTCGGCACCGATCAGCGCGGCCGGCGCCAGGCCGAAGACCGTCAGCGCGGAGAACCGTCCGCCGACGTCGGGCGGAGCCGGCAACGACATCGCGAAGCCTTCGTCGCGCGCCAGCGAGACGAGAGGCGAGCCGGGGTCGGTGATCGCGACGAAGCGCCCGCCCGCCTCGCGTCTGCCGAGCGCCTCGTCGGCCCACGCGCGCAGGATGGCGTAGAGGGAGAGCGGCTCGATCGTCGTCCCCGACTTGCTCGAGACGATGACGAGCGCGCGTCGAGGGTCGAGACGGTCGAGCGCGTCGCGGACCGAGCGGGGAGACGTCGTGTCGAGAACGGTCAGCCGCGCGGCGCCGGGCGCGGTGCCCAGGACCCGCGAGAGCACGAGCGGGGCGAGCGACGAGCCGCCCATGCCGAGCAGGACGACGTCGGAGACGTCGAGACCGCGGGCGTGGTCGACGAGCGCGGCGAGCTCCGGCAGGAGCCGTGCCGCGTCGGTGGCGAGGCGCGTCCAGCCGAGGCGTTCGCGAACGCGCGCGGCTCCTGCCGCGTCGGCGGCCCAGAGCGCCGGGTCGCGGCGCGCGAGCCGGGCCGCGGCGTCGGAGGCGAGCAGGCGTGCGGCGGCGTCCATCGGGGTCTCCTCTCGGTACATGTCGATGTTACCCGTCCTCGGGTCGTGTGTGGTCGAAGGCCATCGCCGGCGCTTCGACGGAGGAGACCGGCGCCAGGCGAGCGACGAGCAGGCCGCCCGCCACGACGAGCGCACCGCCCGTGACGGTCGCGGCGGTCAGCGGCTCTCCGAGGAAGAGCGACGCGAAGAGCACGGCGCTGACGGGCTCGGCGTACGTGAGTATCGCGGCGCGGTCCGTGCGCACCCGGCGGAGCCCGCCGAGGAAGACGATTCCCGCGAAGGCCGTCTGCACGAGCCCGAGGACGGCCAGCGCCGCGAACGCGCGGCCGTTCGAGGGTCCCTGCCCGCGCAGCGAGAGGACGACCACGAACGGCAGCAGGAGGGTGGCCGCCACCCCGTACTCGACGAGCATGAGAGTCGAGCCCGAGACGCCGCGCAGGATGCGCTTGCTGCGCAGGAGCAGCGTCGCGTACGTCAGCGACGAGCAGAAGGCGAAGACGGCCCCCAGCATCTCGCGCCTCGTGCCCACGCCGAGGCCCTGCGGCGCGAGGATGACGACGATGCCGCCGAGCGAGAGCGCGAGCGGCACGGCGATCCGGCGGTCGAAACGCTCGCCGGTGACGAACGGGGCGAGTGCCGCGACGAAGACGGGTCCGGTGTAGCCGAGCAACTCGGCGGTCGCGACGTTCGTCATGTCGAGAGCCGAGAAGAAGAGGAACCAGTTGAGCGTCAGTATCGCGCCCTGCCCCACGATCTGGGCGAGCTTGCGACGCGGGAGACGCGCGACCTCGTCGAGCCGCTTCGTGACGGCCATCCACGCAAGGACCGCGACGGCTGCGAAGACGACCCTGTAGAAGACCTTGACGACCGAGGCGCCGTCCGCGGCTCTCAGCATCAGCGGGATGGTGCCCCATACGACACCAGCGAAAGCGATGCGTGCCAGGCCGGAGGCGCTGTCGCGCCGGGATTCGGGTTCGGTCATACGGCCAGCGTAGCAGACCGTCCGGCGTCAGCAGATGCGCGGGAGCTGCTCCCCGACGAGCATGTCCATGATCCGCGTCGCCCCGAAGGTCGTGCGCACGTAGACCCTGCGAGGCGGCTCGGCCGCGACCTCGCCGACGATGGATGCTTCCTCGCCATAGGGGGCCGAGCGCATCGCCAGGAGTGCGGCCTCGGCCTCGTCGGACGGCACGACGGCGACCATCTTCCCTTCGTTCGCGACCTGGAAGACGTCGTATCCGAGCATCTCGCACGCTCCACGCACCTGCGGGCGCACGGGCACCGCCGTCTCGTCGACGGTGATCGAGACGCCCGAGGCGCTCGCGAGCTCGTTGAGCGTGGACGCGAGGCCTCCCCGCGTCGGGTCGCGGAAGCAGCGCACGTTCGGCGCCGCGTCGATCACGGCGGCGACGAGGCGGTTGAGCGGCGCCGCGTCGGAGACGATGTCGGTCTCGAACGAAAGCCCCTCGCGTGTGGAGATGACGGCGATGCCGTGGTCGCCGAGCGTGCCGGAGAGGAGGACTGCGTCGCCCGGACGGCAGTGGCTCCCCGACAGATCGCGTCCCTCGGGAAGGGCGCCGACGCCCGCGGTGTTGATGTAGCAGCCGTCGCCGTGACCCTTCTGGACGACCTTCGTGTCGCCGGTGACGATGCGCACGCCCGCCTCGCTCGCCGCTTCGGCCATCGAGACCAGGATGCGTCGCAGGTCGTCTACGGGCAGACCTTCCTCGAGGACGAAGCCGACCGAGAGGTAGAGAGGGACGGCTCCCGCGGTCGCGATATCGTTGACGGTGCCGCACACCGCGAGGCGTCCGATGTCGCCTCCGGGGAAGAAGAGCGGGTCGACGACGTACGTGTCGGTCGAGAAGGCGATGCTCGTCCCCGGCATCTCGAGGGAGGCTGCGTCGTCCATGCGAGCGAGGATGTCGTCCCCGAATCCGCGCATGAAGACGTCCTGGATCAGGTCGCGCATCATCGTGCCGCCGCTGCCGTGAGCGAGAAGGATGCGGTCGCCCGCCATATCAGGCCTTCCCGAAGTCGGTGTAGCGGTAGTAGGCGGCGCACGAGCCCTCCGAGGAGACCATGCACGGACCGATGGGGTGCTCCGGTGTGCAGGACTTCGCGAAGAGACGGCAATCGAACGGCAGCGTGATGCCGCGCAGGACCTCGCCGCACTGACAGCCCTTGATCTCCCGCGGCTCGGGCGGCGTCACGTCGAAGCGGCGGGTCGCGTCGAGGTCCGCGAACGCCTCGCGCACGGCGAGGCCGGTGCCCGGTATGACGCCGATGCCCCTCCACTCCGCGTCGCAGGGTTCGAAGACGGTCTCCATCTTGGCGACGGCTGCCCTGTTGCCCTCCGGCGAGACGCCTCGCGTGTAGGCGATCTCGACCTCGGCGCGGCCGTCACGGATCTGGGTCGCCAGCATGAGGACGCCCTGGAGCACGTCGATCGGCTCGAAGCCGGTGATGACGCTCGGAACGCCGAACTCCTGCGCGAGGAACCGGTACGGCTCGATGCCGATTATGGTCGAGACGTGACCCGGCAGGATGAAGCCGTTGACGGCGACGTCGGGGTCGTTGACGAGCGCGCGCAGCGCTTCGGGGACGGTCTTGTGCATCGGCAGCACCGACCAGTTCGTCAGGCCACGCCGGCGTGCCTCCTCGATCGTGAGCGCGACAGTAGGGGCGGTGGTCTCGAAACCGACTCCGAGGAAGACCACCTGGCGCTCAGGCTCGCGTTCCGCGAGGTCGAGCGAGCCGAGCGGCGAGTAGACGACGCGGATGTCGCGTCCGTCGGCCTTCTCGCTCGAGAGCGAGGCGTAGCTGCCGGGGACCTTCATCATGTCGCCGAAGGTGGTGAGGATGACGCCCGGCTGGCGGCCGACCTCGATGGCGAGGTCGATGTCGCGGTTGGCGGTCACGCAGACGGGACACCCGGGTCCGGACATGAGCGTCACGGTCGGTGGCATGACGCCGCGCAGGCCGTGCTTCGCGATCGCCACGGTGTGGGTCCCGCAGACCTCCATGAGCTTCGCGGGCACCGTCGCCGTCTCCGCAAGGGCGCGGATCAACCCCCGGGCGATGTCGGGGTCACGGAAGCCGGCCGTGACGTCCATCCGGTCTCAGACCTCTGCTTCGAGGATGTCGAGATCCTTCAACATCTGCAGCGTCTCGGTGGCGTATTCCTCGTCGACGACCTGGATCGCGAACCCCGCATGCACGAGCACGTGGTCGCCCGCGTGCGCTTCGGGCACGAGGCCCAGGCTCACGTGGCGCACGACGCCCATGATGTCGACGGCGGCCATGTCGTTCTCGTTGATCGAGACTATCTTCGCTGGTATGGCTAGACACATGTGGTGGTGTCCTCCTCGAAGGCGGCGGCGCTACCGGACCGTATGGCGTCCGGCCCAAGCCGCTACGGCCTGGCCGAACGATATCCCGCCGTCGTTGGCGGGAAGTCTTACGTGCGTCAGAGGGACGAGGCCTGACTCGGCCACTCCCCGTAGTGCGTCACCGAGGACTAGGCGGTTCATGAAGACCCCCCCGGCGAGAGCGACATGGCGCACGTCGGCATGCTCGGCCGCAAGGCCAGCGACCCTGATGATAACCTCCGCGACCGCGCGATGGAAGCGAGCCGACACCGTGGAAGGCAGCACGCCATGTGCCATGTCGTCGAGGAGTGCCGACACCACCGGACGCGGATCGATGACGACCGGCCCGTCCCCTTCGAGTCCGAACCGGTATGCTCCTTCTGCGGAGGTGTCGGCGAGGGCCTCGAGCTCGATCGCGGCCTGGCCCTCGTAGAGCGCGTCGTCGCGCACGCCTGCGAGCGCCGCCACCGCATCGAAGAGGCGTCCCATCGACGATGTCGGCGGGGAGTTCACGCCCCTCTCGATCATGCGCAGCAGCGTGGCCTCCTCGTTCTCGGCGAGGCGCGAACGCAGCGCGTCCGCTCCGGGATGGTCGAGCAGGCCTTCGCCGAGCCCCGCGAGCAGCCCGATCGCCATGCGCGCGGGCCGACGGACCGCGGCGGCACCGCCGACGAGCGGGACCTCGGCGAGATGCGCGAAGCGTTCGAAGGAGTCCCACCGGCTGAGCAGCACCTCGCCTCCCCAGATGTGACCGTCGGTCCCGTAGCCCGTGCCGTCGAACGCCACCCCGACGACGAGGTCGCTCACGCCGTGTTCGGCGGTGACGCTCACGATGTGCGCGTGATGATGCTGCACGCCTACGAGCGGCAGGCCGAGCGTCCGTGCGAGCTTCGTCGAGAGATACTCGGGGTGGAGGTCGTGGGCGACGAGCGCCGGCTGCACCCGGAAGAGCCGCTCGTAGAGCAGGAGCGTGCGCTCGAAGTGCGCGAGGGTCTCGGCGTCCTCGAGGTCGCCGATGTGCTGCGAGACGAACGCGTGACCGCCCTTCAGCAGCGCGAAGGTGTGCTTCTGCTCGGGGCCCGCGCCGAGGATGTCGATGTCGGTCTCGAACGGCAGGGCCAGCGGGAAGGGCGCATAGCCGCGGGCTCTGCGGACGGGCTCGACCGAACCGGCGACGACGCGCACGACCGAGTCGTCGTAGCGCGAGCGGATGCCGCGATCGTGGAGGAGGAACGCGTCCGCGATGTCCGCAAGCCGGACGAGCGCCTCGGCGTTCTCCATCGCGATCGGTTCGTCGGAGAGGTTCCCCGAGGTCATCACGAGCGGCCGGCCGAGGTCGGTCAGGAGGACGTGATGCAGGGGCGTGTACGGCAGCACCGCCCCGATCTCCCGCAGCCCCGGCGCCACCGACGGCGCGATCGCCCCGGGAGCGATTCTCGCTCCGGGGGCGGAGGACTCCGACGGGCGATTCGGAGCGCAGGTCGAGACCGAAGGGCTCGGCCGTAGCGCGGAGCTCGCCCGGAGGGGTGCCTCCGCCCCCGGGGCTCCGTGCTCGAGCAGGCGCAGCAGGACGATCGGGCGGACGGGGCCGCTCAGGAGCGATTCCTCTTCGCGGCCGAGCTCGCACGTGCCGGCTATCGACGTGAGGTCGGGGAACATCACCGCGAGCGGCTTGCCCCAGCGCCGCTTCCGCTCTCTCAGGCGAGCGACGGCGGTCTCGTTCGTCGCGTCGCACGCGAGGTGGAAGCCGCCGAGGCCCTTGATCGCGAGGATGTGCCCATCGAGAAGGAGGCGCTCGGCCGCACCGAGGATGGCCTCCGTGCGTACACGTTCGGCGGCGGGGTCGCGGTGCGGCCGGGGCGAGGTCTCCACCATAGGCGACCATCCGGCGTCCTCGGGAAGCGGCGTGGACGCCGTCGTGCCGGTGACGTTGAGATAGAGGCGGGGCCCACACACCGGGCAGGCGTCGGGTTGAGCGTGGAAGCGCCGGTCCGAAGGGTCGCCGTATTCGGCTGCGCACTCGGGGCACATCGCGAAATCGCGCATCGTCGTGAGCGGGCGGTCGTAGGGCACGTCGTCGATGATGGTGAAGCGCGGCCCGCAGTTCGTGCAGTTGATGAAGGGGTAGCGGAACCGGCGGTCGGCGGGGTCGGCCAGCTCGGCGATGCAGGCGCCGCACGTCGCGATGTCCGGCGAGACGAGCGTCATGGCGCCGTCCTCGGCCTCGGAAGCGACTATGCGGAAGCCGTCCGCGCCTTCCGGCTCCGTCTCGCGAACGGTCACCGACTGCACGACCGCCATGACGGGGGCCTGCGTCTCGACCGCGCGAGGGAACGACGCGACGGCGTCGCCTTCTCCCTCGACATGGACCCACACGCCGTCGGATGCGTTGCGGACCCACCCGGAGAGCCCCATCGAGCGCGCGAGGTTGTAGACGAACGGACGGAACCCGACGCCCTGCACCACACCGGTCACGTGCAGTGAGAGCGCCTCTGACACGGTCAGGCCTTGGAGGGCGCTGTGCGGCGGCGGTATCCGTCGGCGACGAAGCGGTTGTTGATGAGCACGAAGAGCTTGTACGCCTGGTCGAGCAGGTCCATCGCCTCGACGGCCATGTGCTCGTCGAGCGACTCCTGCGGGCCGTTGAACGGCGAGTCGTGGATGAAGGCGTTGCGGCACTCGCGCATGTCTCTCCAGCGCCTGGGGAATTCGCGGTAACCGAGCTCGGCCGCCGCGTCCTCGAACTCCTCACCGGTCAGCTGCGGGAAGATCTTGCCGATGCGCATCCCGATGGCTCGTTGCCCGTCCATGAGCGCGCGGCGCACGTCCATGTCCGCGCCGTGCGCCTCGAGGATGCGGTCGAGGATGTCCTCGAGGATCGCCTCGAGGAACGCGGCGGCGAGGATGACGACGACCTCGGACTCCCCCTGGGCGTGATAGGAGCGGATGCGCCGGTCGAGGCGGCGGACGCGCTCGGTCGGGAACGTCCTGCGCTTGCCGCCCTTCGAGCCGCAGTGCGGGCACGCGCTCTCCGAGTCCGCGAAACGCTGGTCGCCGGAGAGGAAGCCGCATGCCGGGCACTCGTGGTAGGCGGGGGTGTCGCCGGTGGGGGTGGCGAAGACGGTGTGGTGCTTCTTCATGGCCGGATTGTACCAGGCGCCGCGCAGGGGCGGCCGGCGCGCGCCGAGGGCGGGGTCTCGAGCCCGTGCGCGAAGAGCAGCGCCTCGTCGGAGAGGACGTCCTTGCACGGTCCGTCGGCCGCCACGCGTCCGGCGTCGAGGATGACCGCTCTCTCGCACAACTCCCATGCGAGATCCATGTCGTGCGTCGCGACGAGTCGAGTCACCCGCAGCGATGTGATGAGGGCGATCATGTCGCGGCGAGCACGCGGGTCGAGGTTGCTCGTCGGCTCGTCGAGCACGAGCAGGGAGGGGTCCATCGCCAACACCGTCGCCAGGGCGATGCGCTTGCGCTGACCGAAGCTCAGGTGCTGGGCCGGTCGGCTCGCCTGGTCGGCCAGGCCGACGGCATGCAGCGCTTCGTGTGCGCGCCGATCGGCCTCGTCGGGCGGAAGGCCCATGTTGAGCGGCCCGAACGCGACGTCGTCGTAGACGCTCGTCATGAAGAGCTGGTCGTCGGGATCCTGGAAGACGAGCCCCACGCGGAGCCGCACCTCGCGCACGGTCGCGTCCTCGATCCCGACGCCGTCGACCGCCACCGTCCCGCTACTCGGTCGCAACACGCCGTTCGCGTGCAGCATGAGCGTCGACTTCCCCGCTCCGTTCGGCCCGAGCAGCGCGACGGACTCGCCCGCGAGCACCGACAGGTCGATCCCGTCGAGCGCGAGGGTCCCGTCCGGATAGCGGTGGCTGAGTCCGATGAGCTCGAGCGCGGGGATCTGCATCTCGTGTGTCCTTCAGTAGAGGGCGACGGCGGTGGCGGTCATGGCGACGAGCGCGAGCAGCAGGATGTCCCCGGCGCCGAAGCGCAGGGTCTCGGCGGTCGGCAGCGTGCCGTCGAAGCCGCGCGACAGCATGGCGGCATGTACGCGCTCGCCGCGGTCGTACGCGCGGACGAACAGGTTCCCCGCGAGGTTGCCGTAGAGGCGCCACCGGCCCAATCGGCCCATCGTCGGCGCCCTGCTGTCCAGCGCGATCCGCAACGAGCGCAACTGCGCCCGGAAGATGTCCACGTAGCGCGAGAGGAAGGAGAACAGAGTGATGAAGATGTCGGGCACGCGCAGCGCCTCGAGCCCGCGGATGAGCCTCGGCACCGGGGTCGTCGCCGACAGGACCACGGTAGCGAGCGCGCAGAGCCACGCCTTGGAGAGGATGGCCCACGCCGCGATCCAGCCGCCGCCGGCGTACGCGCCCGCGATACCGCCGACGGAGAGGGAGCCGCCGCTGTGTGTCACCGGCGCGAAGGCCGCGATCGTCCCCGCCACGGGCAGCACGACGCACGCGCGCGCGAACAGCGTCGCGATAGGCAGCCGCGAGATGGCCGCGACCGCCGCGAACATGACGACGAGGAGCGCGAACTCGAACGGGCGCACCGGCGGGGTGAGCACGATGGCAAGGATCAGGACGATGGTCGCGACGGTCTTCGACCGGGGGTCGAGGTCGTGGACGGGCGACACGAGATAGGTGAGCTGCTCGAAGCCGGTACCGTGGCGGTGCTCGTGCGCGGATCCGGCGTGGTGGTGCGGATGCCGGTGCACCGCGCTCGCGTGCTCGTGCTCGTGGCGGTGGATCCCGGGCGCGCCCGTCATGAGACGGCCCTCCGACGTCTGAAGGCCTGCAGCGCCGTGTACGTCAGGAGTCCGGTGACCGTAAGGCCGACGAGGCCGGCGAGGATCCCGGCCAACGCGTCGCCGGTGATGCCGGGTATCGTGTAGCCGGCCAGCGGACTCTCCGTCCAGAGCGGCTCGGCACGCTGCAGGAACGACAGTTCCGCCGCGACGCGCTCGAGGCCGTCGGGCCGGCGGTACGCGAGGAAGGACAGGGCGGCTGCGGCGAGGGCGGTCGCGCCGAGCGAGCCCGCGAGCCCGCGCGCGCTCATGGTCCGGGCGTCGCCCCGCACCAGGTCGGGGCGCACGGCGAGCACGTACGCGACGAGGCCGGCGGTGACGAACCCCTCGCCGATCCCGATGATCGCGTGCCAGAATCCCATCGCGCCGAGCACCGGCAGCAGCGGCGCTGCGCCCGATGCCCACACCAGCATCGCGGCGCTCAGCGAAGCGGCGACACACGCCGTCCACGCTGCGATGAAGGCCCCCGCGGTACGTCCCCCCCGCGTGTCGCTGACGCGCACCGCGAGGCTGTAGACCCACCACCCGACGAATGGGGCGACTATCGCCATGTCCAGGACGTTCGCCGCGAGAGCGGTCACTCCGCCGTCGGCGAAGAAGAACGCCTGGACGAAGAGGACGGCGGTCACGACGAGGACCGCCGGCCAAGGCCCGAGCAGGATCGCCGCGAGCGCGCCTCCCGCGAAGTGGCCGGACGTGCCGCCCGCCACGGGGAAGTTGAGCATCTGGAGGGCGAACACGAGCGCGGCCATCACCGACATGAGCACGAGGCGGCCGTCGGTCATCCTTCGGCGGACATCGCGGACCGCCCAGGCGAGCGCCGGGACGGCCGCGGCCCACGTGGACGCGACCGTCTTCGTGTCGAGCATCCCGTCGGGGATATGCATGGACGGCCGCCCTTCTCCGAAGTCAGAGGTGCGAGCCGGTGGTGGTCGTCACGAGCTTCCCGTGCTTGACGCCCTTCGTGCCGAGCAGCGTGTCCGCGATGGCCCGCACGCCGGCGCTCGCGCCGCGCACGACGATGACCTCCAGGCAGTTGTGCGCGTCGAGGTGCACGTGCATCGCCGACACGATCTCGTCGTGGTGTGCGTGCTGGACGGCGTCGAGCTTCTCCGACAGGTCGGATGCGTGATGGTCGAAGACCATGGTGATGGTGCCGACTATCTCCTGGTCGGAAGACTCCCACTCGGCGTCGACGAGCGCGTCGCGCACGAGGTCGCGCACGGCCTCAGAGCGGTTGGCCGCCGTTCCGCGCCGCTCGACGAGTCCGTCGAAGCGGGCGAGCAGCGTCTCGTCCATGGCGACCCCGAACCGTGCGAGTCTTCCCATCGTCGCGCTCCCTCGTGTCGGTAACACGAATGGGAGAAGCGTAGCACGCGAGATGGGACCGCGCTAGACGAGTTCGACGGTCACGCCCGCGTCGCCGCCGTCGCCCTCGAGCGCCTCGACGGCGGTCTCGAGGCGGTCGCGCGCCTCGCCGAGCATGACCGTCACCTGCGCGACGGCCGCGCTCGCGTCGTGCGCATGGCCGTGGTCGGCGAGGTGATGGAGCTGCTCGAGCCATTGCTGGGCGAGGCCGAGCAGGTCGTCCACCTGCGAGACGGCGAGCTTGAGCTGACCCGTGTTGACGCCGTGCTCACACATGGGTGCCTCCTAGCCGATCCACTGGGCGAGGTCGTCGAGGAGCCGCTTCTTGGGCATGGCGCCGACGATCTTCTTCACGACCTGTCCGTCCTTGAACAGCAGCAGCGACGGGATCGAGAGGATGTCGAAGCGCGCCGCTACCGCTGGGTTCTCGTCGACGTTGAGCTTCGCGACCACGAGCTTGCCGGCCTGCTCGGTCGCGAGCTCCTCGAGCACGGGCTCCATCATGCGGCACGGGCCGCACCACGGCGCCCAGAAGTCGAGGAGCACGGGGAGCGTGCTCTTGAGGACCGAGTCCTCGAAGCCGGCGTCGGTGACGTGCGTGACGTTCTCGCCCATCCTCGGGCTCCTTTCGTCAGACGGGGCAGACCCGCTCATCGATATGGCGCAGCGCCTCGAACGCCGCGGAGGCGCCCTTCGCCGCCGCGGTCACGACCTGCTTGAGGTCGGAGTCGGTGACGTCGCCCGCGGCGAAGAGGCCCGGTTGCGACGTGAGTCCGTTGCAGTCGACCTTGACGAACCCGCCGTCGTCGACGTCGCAGATGTCCCGGACGAGCTCGCTCGCCGGGTGTATGCCGACGAAGATGAAGACGCCCTCGAGCGGCAGGACCTCGTCGGGCTCGCCCTTCGTCGAGGTGAGCCTCACGCCGGTCACCTTCCCGCCTTCCCCGAGGATCTCGACGACCCTGCGGCTGAAGTGGGGCTCGATGCGTTCGTTCGCGAAGCACCTCTCCTGGATGCACTTCGTCGCGCGCAATTCGTCGCGGCGATGCACGAGGTGGACACGGCTGGCGAACTTGGTGAGGAACATCGCCTCTTCCACCGCGGCGTCACCGCCGCCCACGACAGCGACGGCCTTCTCCTTGAACAGCGCGCCGTCGCACGTGGCGCACCATGACACGCCTCGGCCGGTGTGCTCGGCCTCGCCAGGCACGCCGAGCTTGCGCGGTACGGCCCCGGTCGAGAGGATGACCGTCTTCGCGACGACGTCCTGTGCGTCGTCGAGCGTGAGGCGGAAATCGAGCCCCTCGGGGCGGATCGACGTCACGGTCGCGAAGGTGCGCAGATCGCAGCCGAACCGCACGGCCTGGTCCCGCATGAGCTCGCCGAGCTCGGACCCCTGTACGCCTTCGGGGAACCCGGGGTAGTTCTCCACCACGTCGGTCGTCACGATCTGGCCGCCGGGCAGGCCGGTCTCGAAGACGACGGTGCTCGCCCGCGCCCGCGCGGCGTAGAGCCCCGCGGTGAGGCCGGCGGGACCCCCGCCGACGATGGCGATGTCGATGTGCTCGGTCACGATGTCGTCTCCACGCTGCTGGGGACGCGCAGCTTCTGGCCGGCCGCCGCGGCGTCCTTCTCGACCTGCGCCAGGCTCGTCGCCGCGTCTCGGTGCACCTGCTGCGCGTGGACGTCGCCCCCTCTGGTCAGCTCCAGGACCTTCTCGAACTGGGCGGCGGCGGCGATGTAGTCCTGTCTGCCCCGCCAGTAGAACACGCCGAGGTTGAAGTTCGCCTGCACCTGGTTCGGATCGGACTTCAGCACCCTCGAGGTCTCCTGGATCGCGCGGTCCGTCTGACCCCCGTAGAAGTACGACGCCGCCAGGTCGGTGCGCACGCTCACGTCGTTCGGACGCATCTCCAGCACCCGCTCGTAGTGCTTGATCGCGAGCTGCGAGTAGTTGGGATCGCCGCTCTGAAGCCGCAGCTCGTAGTAGAGGTTCGCCAGGTCGAGACGGGTGTCGACGTCTCGCTCGTTGCGTTCGAGGGTGACGAGGTAGTCGAGGATCCTCTGCTGGCTCGGCGACAGCTGGTCGCGGAACTCGGACGGGACCCCGATCGAGACGCTGCCGCCGCCGAGGTTGGGGCTTCGCACCGCGAGCACTAGGATCGCGGCGAAGACGGCGAGCGCGACCGAGAGGATGCCGAGCGGGATGCGGTAGCGCTGGAAGGGCCGGATGATGTAGCGGCGCCCGAAGCTGCCCTCGACGCCGTCCATGTGCCTCTGGACGTGCACGTCGTAGGTCTGCGCCTTGAGGAGCATGTTGAGGTCGTTCGTGACGAGCGTCAGGTCGTCGCAACCTTCGTGACAGACCTGGAGAGCGACGGCGAGGATGCGGTCGTCGGAGTTGCGCGACGAGAGGCCCTCGGGCATGTCCGTGTCGGTCTCGAGTGGGACGACGCGCAGGCGCCCTCCGTCGGGCAGGTCGACCCCTCCGATGAGGCTTCCCTGCTCGGAGAGCTCGAAGAGCATGCGGCTGACCTCGCGGCCCCGGAAGCGAAGGTCGGGGTCGACGCGGGACGTCTTGAGCTTGTCGAGCTCGGAAAGGACCGTCTCCGGGATGATGACCTCGGCGTCCGGGAACGTGAGCAGCGCGCCGGGATCGGCGAGCAGGACGTTCGTGTCGAGGACCACGGTGCGCATACGACCTCGCTCGATTCCGTGCGGCGCCCCGGGCGGGCTCCGGCTTCTCGGTAGCCATTCTAGTCGAAGGGCGCGACGCCGTCCGCGTCCCTTGCGAAGCGTACGAGGTTCGTTCCCTCAGCCGTGCCCGTTCTGACGGCCGCGGCCGTTGCGAGTGGCCTCGGTGCGCTCCGCCGCGCTCACCCGGCGCCGGATGAAGACGAGCATGCCCACGAGGACGAGGACCACGCTGCCGAGCAGGACGAGCCGGTCCATGTACGACGCGCGCACCGTCACCGTCGTCTGAGCGACCGGGACGTCTCCCGCGAGTACCGTGACGTCTAACGTTTGGGAGATCGCCTCCCTCAGGTCGACGGGGACGGTGACGTACGTCTCGTCGGGCTGGAGGACGACGCTCTCGGTGGTCGTCCGTCCTAGAGAGGGAGTCCGGGGCGCGACCCGCAAGGTCACGACCAGCAAGCGTCCCGAGCCGTTCCGCACGACCACCGGCAGTCTGCCGCGACGCCCGGACAGGGTCACGTCCTGGGCCTGCACCGAGATCCCCGACAGGATCGTGCGCGCGGTCCGCGAGGCGGCGGAGGCGAAGGCTCGCCCGCGGTCGGCGAGACTCCAACTCTCGTCCGGCCCCGCCCAGCAGCGGCTCTCCGCCAGGAGCAGCGCGATGCGGGCCGCTTCGGCGTCCGCGTCCCCGGGTCCCGCCGCCGCTTCGAGCGCGCGCGCCAGGCGGCGCGATACAGCGACCTCCTGCCAGTACCCCGCAGGCGCGGGGCGGCCTTCGCGCACGCTCGTGGGCAGCGACAGCGTGCCGAGGCTGGGGAGTCTCGCCGCCTCGCTGACCGTCACGAGCCGCACCCAGGGGACTCGCGAGCATGCGAACAGCGCCGCGCGCACGGCGGTGGCGTCGGCGGTCATCCCGGGTCCGAGGGTCACGATCGCCACGACCGGGCCGCTCGTATCTCCCGAGACGGCGAGGTGGAAGACGCGATCGGCAAGCCAGGAGCCACCTCCCGCGAGCGCTCGCGAGGCGGCCGGATCGATGACGAGCGCGGTGAGGGTCGACTCGCGGACGCGCCATGCCCCGGAGGCGGGCGTCCCCTCGACGGAACGGGACCCTTCGGGGCGGACCAGGACGGTGTTGATGCCCGCCGCGGCGAGCGCGGGCACGGCGGCGCGCGGCACGCCGTCCCCGAGGACGGCGGTCCCGGCCGAAGGCGTGGCGCGCAGCGAGGCCAGGGTCGCGGAGACTCCCTGCGCGTACTGGGCCGTCAGATCGGGCAGCGCGCCGATGGTCTGGAGCCCACCGAGGTCCGGATCGGAGTACGGCACGTCGAGCAGCTCCGCGCGGCGGGTCACGAGCGTGCGCCGGAGCGACTCGAGGAGGCGGGCGTAGGAGAGCGGCACCGGCTCCGACTCCCTCACCTCGCCCACGCCCTCCGGTCCCGTGGTGTGGTAGCCGGAGGCCACGCGCGCCCATTCGTCGAGGAGCGCGGGCGGCGCGGCGAGCGATACCCGCGCTCCCGTGATCCGTGCCAGCGCGTCGGTGAGAGCGAAGGCTTCGTCCCGCCCCCGCGTCGTGAGGCCCGGGTCGGTCACGAAGCGGCCGGCGGCGTCGAATCCGGGAGAGGAAGAGAACCGCACGACGACGGCGAGAGGCATCACCGGTCCGCCGGGGTCGTACACGAGAAGCCGCCCGACGGTCTGTGTCGGCTCCATGCCGGTCGCGCGGACGCGGATCTCGAGCGGGTATCGGCCGGGACGCACTTCGAGGTCGGCCAGCGATCGGGCGAAAGCCACCGACAGCGTGCCCGGCTCGACGTTCGCGCGGACCTCGGTCTTCTGGTAGATGAGGTGGCCCGACGGGCGACGCACGCGAAGTCGGACCTCGACGTAGGGGGTCAGCGTCGCGACTCGCGCGGAGACGTCGAGGGCCATGGTATCGGTCGAGCTGACGTACGGCACCGGCTGCCGGATGGCGACGCGCGTGAGCGGCGCCGTTGTGGAAAAGGGCGCCGCGGGGGCGTGGGGTGGCGTGGTGAGGGCGACCAGCGCCGCGGCGATGGTTACGAGGAGGGCGAGTCGTGGCGTCGAAAGACTTGAGTGAGGCATCCGGATCTTCCATGCGAGGCGTCCCCGCCCCGAGTGGGTGGGGTCGGCCGCACCGTGTACCATACGACCGTGTCGGGCAAGATTATCTCACGACCGCGAACGGAAGGACGGCGCGCATGTCCGTACGAGACGAGACCACGGCCATTCCCGAGGTGCTCCCCCTCATACCTTTGCGCGACCTGACACTCTTCCCGAACCTCGTCGTGCCGCTCTTCGTCGGACGCGAGCGCTCGATCGCCGCGCTCGAGGAGTCGATGCGCGCCGACCATCTCGTCGCGCTCGTGACCCAGCGCACCGCCGAGACGCAGGACCCGGGACACGAGGACCTGTACGACGTCGGCTGCGTCGCCTCGATCCTCCAGGAGCTGAAGCTCCCCGATGGGACGGCCAAGGCGCTCGTAGAGGGTGTCACGCGCGTCCGCGTCCTCGAGTACCTCGAGGACGAGTCGATCGTCCGCGTCCGCGTGGAGGTCATCGAGGAGCCCGTCGACGTGGACGTCGAGATCCAGGCGCTCATGCGCTCGCTCGTCAACGACTTCGAGAAGGCGGCCCACCTCGGCAAGCCCATACCGCACGAGGTGCTCATGGCTTCGACGTCGATCGAGGAGCCGGGCCGCCTCGCGGACTTCGTCGCGTTCCACCTGAGCCTGAAGGTCGAGGAGAAGCAGGCGATCCTCGAGGCCGACGGCGCGCGCGAGCGTCTCGAGAAGACGATCGCCTTCCTGCGCAAGGAACTCGAGATCCTCGAGATCGGCAGCAAGATACAGAACCGCGTCAAGGAGTCGATGACCAAGTCGCAGCGCGAGTACTTCCTGCGCGAGCAGCTCAAGGCGATCCAGCAGGAGCTCGGCCAGTTCGACGAGATGCAGGCGGAAGCGGAGGACTACCGCGAGAAGATCCGCGCCGCCGGTATGACCGAGGAGGTCGAGGAGAAGGCGCTCAAGGAGCTGTCGCGCCTCGAGAAGATGCCCCAGGCCGCCGCCGAGACCGCGGTCATCCGGACGTATCTCGACTGGCTCGTCGGTCTCCCGTGGAAGACGGAGGACGAGGAGAAGCTCGACCTGATCGAGGCCCAGACCGTCCTCGACGACGACCACTACGGGCTCGAGAAGGTGAAGGAGCGCATCCTCGAATACCTCGCGGTCCATAAGCTCACCGACCGCATGCGCGGACCGATACTGTGCTTCGTCGGTCCTCCCGGCACCGGCAAGACGTCGATCGGACGCTCCATCGCCAGGGCGCTCAACCGGAAGTTCATCCGGATGTCGCTGGGCGGCGTGCGCGACGAGGCCGAGATCCGTGGCCATCGGCGCACATACGTCGGAGCGCTGCCCGGCCGGATCATCCAGTCGATCAGCCAGGCCGGGACGAAGAACCCGGTCTTCATGATGGACGAGATCGACAAGGTGGGCATGGACTTCCGGGGCGATCCGACGAGCGCGCTGCTCGAGGTCCTCGACCCGGAGCAGAACAACACGTTCCAGGACCACTACCTCGAGGCTCCGTTCGACCTTTCCGACGTCATGTTCATCACCACCGCGAACCTGTTGGACCCCATACCGGCGGCGCTGGCCGACCGCATGGAGGTCATCCACTTCCCCGGATACACCGAGGACGAGAAGCTCAACATCGCGAAGCGCTACCTCGTCCCGAAACAGCTCTCTGAGCACGGCCTCCGCACGACTCGGCTCGAGATCGACGACCCGGCGCTGTTCGAGATCATCCGCCGCTACACGCGGGAGGCTGGGGTGCGCGGGCTCGAACGCCAGATCGCCACCATCTGCCGGCAGGTCGCCCGGAAGGTGGTCGAGGGTAAGAAGGGGAAGACGCGCGTCACCGCTCGCACGGCCCACAAGTACCTCGGTCCTCAGAAGTACAGCTTCGGCCTCGCCGAGGAGCGCGACGAGGTCGGTGTCGCGACGGGACTCGTCTGGACGGAGGCCGGCGGCGACATCATCTTCATCGAGGCCACGACGATGAAGGGCAAGGGGAACCTGATACTCACCGGCCAGCTCGGCGACGTGATGCGCGAATCGGCCCAGGCGGCCGTGAGCTACATCAGGACACACGCGGGCGACCTCGGTATCGACGAGGACTTCCAGGAGAAGCTCGACCTGCACATCCACGTGCCCGCCGCGGCGATCCCGAAGGACGGTCCGTCGGCCGGCATCACGATGGCCACAGCGCTCGCGTCCGTGCTCGGGGGATGCCCTGTGCGCCGGGATATCGCGATGACAGGCGAGATCACCCTTCGCGGGCACGTGCTGCCCATCGGGGGGTTGAAGGAGAAGCTGCTCGCCGCGCATCGCGCCGGCGTCAAGACGGTTCTGATCCCGAAGGAGAACGTCCGCGACCTCGAGCTCGTCCCGGAGCACGTCCGCACGGAGATGGAGATCGTCCCCGTCGCGACGATGGACGAAGTGCTCGCGGCCGCCCTGGTGGCCCCATGTGCGCCTGCCGGGGCGAAGCGGAAGACGCGCACGCGGAAGGCGTCTCGCTGATGCGCGTCCTCGTCACCGGCGGGGCGGGGTTCATCGGATCCAATCTCGTCCGCCTCCTCATAGGGGCGGGACACGAGACCGGCGTCATCGACGACCTGTCCACCGGCCGTGTCGACAACCTGCATCCCGCTTCGTGGTTCAGGCGGCTCGACATCCTCGATCCCACGCTCGCCACGGCCGTGGCCGAGTTCGCGCCGGAGGCGGTCGTCCACCTCGCCGCGCAGGTGAGCGTCGGCGAGTCACTGCT
Source organism: Coriobacteriia bacterium (assembly GCA_041658765.1). Lineage (NCBI taxonomy): Bacteria > Bacillati > Actinomycetota > Coriobacteriia > Coriobacteriia bacterium. The sequence goes on from JBAZZO010000004.1 coordinate 46,244, forward strand.
CGACCCCGTCCGCGACCGGCTCGTGAACGTCGAGGGTACGCGGGCCGTCGCGCGCGCCGCCGCCGACGCGGGCGTCCGGCGGGTCCTCAGCGCCTCGTCGGCCGCCGTCTACGGTGAACCGGCGACGGTGCCGCTGCCGGAGACGGCGCCGAAGCGCCCGGAGAACCCCTACGGCGAGTCGAAGCTCGCCGCCGAGGGCGTGCTCGCCGAGGAGCTGAGGCCGCGCGGCGTCGACTTCGCGAGTCTGCGTTTCGCCAACGTCTACGGCCCTCGCCAGGACTGGCGCGGAGAAGGCGGCGTGGTCGCGATCTTCGCGGGCAGGATGGCGCTGGGGGAGAACCCGGTCGTCTTCGGCTCGGGAGAGCAGACGCGCGACTTCGTCTACGTCGGCGACGTCGGCGCTGCGGTGTTCTCGGCTCTCGAGTGGGAGGGTCCGCTCGCGGCTCCGGGGGACGACGGTCCCGCGTACAACGTCTCGACCGGCGAGGAGATCTCGGTCGAGACCCTCACGGCGCATCTGCGCGCGGCCGCGCGCTTCGCTCGGCCGATCGAACACGCTCCGGCGCGAGCGGGAGACATCGAGCGCAGCGCCCTCGACCCGGGAAAGGCCCGGAAGACGTTCGGCTGGAGCGCCGCGGTGGGGCTGCCTGCCGGTCTGGAGCTGACCGTCCGGTGGTTCGCGGAGCACCGTTGACCGGCGAGACGGCCGATCCGCGCGCGATGTTCGCGGCGAAGGCGGTCGCGGAGCTCGCCGACGCGGACGCGTCGTGCCTGGGTTCGGACGCCGTGAGTTGGTGCGGCGAGGTCCTCGGGGACCTCGCGCTCGTCAAGGGCTCTCCGGGCGCGGCCGACATAGCCGCGGGGGTCGTCCTCGCCGGCGAGGACGGCGAAGCGGCGCGGCGGGCGCTCGAGGCGCTCGGCGTGGCGTGGGCCGAGGTCTTCGCGACGTGTTCCCGGCCCTCTAGCGAGGCTTCCGGCGAGCAGCGAGCGGTCCGGCTGCGCCTGCAGATCGAGGCGGTCGACCCGCTCGCGGTCGTCGCGCTCGACGCCGAGGCCGCCGCCGACCTGGTCGAGGCGACGGGAGCGGGCCCTCTCGTGGCCGGGGAACTCGTACGCTGGGCGGGGAGGACGCTGCTCGCGGTGGACGGTCTCGAGGCATCCCTGACCGATCCTCGACGCAAGGCGCGCGTGTGGTCGCAGCTGCGCCGCCTGCGTGACGGACTGCGCGTGCCCTGATCAGTCCTCTTCGATCTCCGTGATCGCGCCCATCGGACACTCCTCCATGCACGTCGCGCAAGCCGTGCAGTCGTCCTCGTTCACCGGGTCCGCCTTGTCGTCGATCAGCTCGAGCACGCCCTCCGGGCACGAGTCCACGCAGATGCCGCAACCGGAACACTCGTCCGCGATGATGATGGGACGGGGCATGCCGTTCCTCCGTTCGCCGGGTGGACCGGTCTCAGGCCGGGACACGTCGGCACGTACCATACCCGACGCCCGCGACACCCGCAAGGGCGCCTCCCGAGGTGTTTGGCGGCGATGCCGATGGGGTACAATGACATCTGCCAGTCATAAAACTTGACACGTACACACTCAAGTCCTAGCATCTTCCCCGGAACGACACCGGAAGGAGAGATCCGACATGGCTAAGACAATCGGCATCGACCTTGGGACCACCAACAGCGCCGTAGCGGTGCTGGAAGGCGGCGAGCCCACGGTCATCATCAACGCGGAGGGCGATCGCACGACGCCGTCCGTCGTCGGCTTCCGCAAGGAGGGCGACCGCGTCGTCGGCAAGACGGCGAAGAACCAGGCGATCACGAACCCCGAGAACACCATCAAGTCCATCAAGCGCTTCATCGGGCGCAAGTTCGAGGAGACCTCCTCCGAGCGCAAGACCGTCGCGTTCAAGGTCGGAAAGGGCTCCGACGGCCGCGCGGTCGTCGACATCGACGGGAAGAACTACACCCCCGAGGAGATCTCGGCGATGATCCTCCAGAAGCTGAAGGCGGACGCCGAGGCGTACCTGGGCGAGCCCGTCACCAAGGCGGTCATCACCGTCCCCGCGTACTTCAACGACATGCAGCGCCAGGCCACGAAGGACGCCGGCCGTATCGCCGGCCTCGAGGTGGAGCGCATCATCAACGAGCCGACCGCGGCCGCGCTCGCGTACGGCTTGGACAAGGGCGGCACCGAGCAGACGGTGCTCGTCTTCGACCTCGGCGGCGGGACGTTCGACGTCTCCGTCCTCGAGCTCGCCGACGGCGTCTTCGAGGTGAAGTCGACCAGCGGCGACAACCATCTGGGCGGCGACGATTGGGACCAGAAGGTCATCGACTGGCTCGCCGACAAGTTCAAGTCGGACAACGGCATCGACCTGCGCGCCGACAAGATGGCCCTGCAGCGCCTGAAGGAGAAGGCCGAGCAGGCCAAGATGGAGCTGTCGCAGGCGCAGACGGTCCAGATCAACCTCCCGTTCATCACGGCCGACGCGTCGGGCCCGAAGCATCTCGACTACACACTCACCCGCGCCGAGTTCCAGCGCGTGACGGCGGACCTGCTGGAGCGTTGCCGCAAGCCCGTCGAGGCCGCGATGAAGGACGCCGGGATGAAGATGGGCAAGCTCGACGAGGTCATCCTCGTCGGCGGCTCGACCCGCATGCCCGCCGTCCAGGAGCTAGTGAAGTCGCTCACCGGCAAGGACCCGCACATGGGCGTCAACCCCGACGAGGTCGTGGCGCTGGGCGCCGCGATCCAGGCGGGCGTGCTCGGCGGCGACGTGAAGGGCATCCTCCTCCTCGACGTGACGCCGCTGTCGCTGGGCGTCGAGACCCTCGGCGGCGTCATGACGCGCATGATCGAGCGCAACACGACCATCCCCACCCGCAAGATGGAGACCTACACGACGGCGGCCGACGGCCAGACCTCGGTCGAGATCCACGTGTTGCAGGGCGAGCGCGAGATGGCCGCCTACAACAAGACGCTGGGCAAGTTCACGCTCACCAACATCCCGGCCGCGCCGCGCGGCATGCCTCAGATCGAGGTCACCTTCGACATCGACGCGAACGGCATCGTGAACGTCTCCGCGAAGGACACGGGCACCGGCCAGGAGCAGAAGATCACCATCAGCGGCACGACCGCGCTCTCCGACGAGGAGATCGACCGCATGGTCAAGGACGCCGAGGCGCACGCGGCCGAGGATCAGTCGAAGAAGGAGGAGGCGGAGGTCCGCAACTCGGCGGACACCATCGTCTATTCGACGGAGAAGACGCTCAAGGACCTTGGGGATAAGGTCCCCGCCGAGATGCGCGAGACCGTCGAGGAAGCGATCTCCGAGACGAAGACGGCGCTCGAGGGCGACGACACCGACGCCATCAAGACCAGTGTCGAGAAGCTCGCGGAGGTCTCCCTCAAGCTCGGTGAGATCGTCTACCAGGACGCGCAGGCCACCTCGGACGGCGAGGGCTCTCCCTCCGCCGGCGCCGGCTCCGACGAGGAGGTCGTCGAGGCCGACTACGAGGTCGTCGACGAGAAGGAGTGACGATGGCCGGCAAGCGTGCGGAGCGGGAGACGCCGCCCGTCGACCCCGAGGTCGAGGACGACCTGGGTTCCGTGCTGGAGATGCGCGCGGACGGCATCGAGGCGCGGCTCGAAGCGGCGGAGGCCGAGGCGGCCGCGAACCTCGATCTCGCGCTGCGCTCGCAGGCCGAGTTCGACAACTACCGCAAGCGGGTCGCGCGCGACCAGGCCGACTCGGTCGCCCTGGCGTGCCGTCGCATCGTCGAGGAGCTCCTCCCGATGCTCGACGGTCTCGAGAAGGCGATCGACCACGCGATAGCGGGCGACGACTCCGAGCACCTGCTGACCGGCGTCGAGATGGTCCGCGCGCAGGTGCTCGACGTCTTCGCCAAGGAGGGCGTGGAGGTGATCGATCCGTTCGGTCAGCCGTTCGACCCCACGGCCCACCAGGCGATACAGCAGCGTGAGGACCTCGAGGTCCCCGACGCGACCGTGATCGAGGTGTTCCAGAAGGGCTACGTCATGGCGGGACGCGTCGTGCGGCCGGCGATGGTGGTCGTGAGTTTGGGCGGGAAGGCGCGCCACCTCTGACGGGAGTGGGCCGGCATGGCTCGCAAGGACTACTACGACATACTCGGCGTGAAGCGAACCGCGACCGCCGATGAGGTCAAGAAGGCGTTCCGCCGCGCCGCGAGGAAGCACCATCCGGACACCGGCGGCTCGGAGGAGGCCTTCAAGGAGGTCAACGCGGCGTACGAGGTACTCTCCGACCCCGAGAAGCGCGCCCAGTACGACCAGTTCGGCCAGTACTTCCCCGGCCCGGGCGGCCCGGGAGGCCCCGGACGAGCGCCTGGGGGTCCTCCTCCCGGCGGCTTCCAGAACGTGGACCTCGGCGACCTCTTCGGCGGTGTCTTCTCTGGCTTCGGGGGCTCCGCCGCCGGCTCCGCGCGTCGCGGAGGCGACCTGCAGTACGACGTCACGCTCACCTTCGACGAGGCCCTGCGCGGCGTCTCGCGTAAGGTCGAGGTGCGTCGCGCCGAGGAGTGCGGGACGTGCCACGGGACGGGAGCGAAGCCGGGCACCAGCCCGGTGAAGTGCCCGAACTGCGGCGGGGTCGGTCACGTCACGCAGGGCCAGGGGCTCTTCGGGTTCTCCAGGCCGTGTCCGCGCTGCGGCGGCAAAGGGAGCATCGTCGAGGAGCCGTGCGCCACATGCCGCGGTAAGGGCCAGGTCGTGCGGGTGAAGCCGGTGACGGTGAACATCCCCGCCGGAGTGGCCGGCGAGGGCAAGATCCGGTTCAAGGGCAAGGGCGAGCCCGGTTCGGCCGGCGGCCCGGCCGGGGACCTGTACGTCGTGACCCACGTCGCGCCCCATCCCTACTTCTCTCGCGACGGCGCCGACGTGCTCATGGACCTGCCGGTCACGGTGACCGAGGCCGCTCTCGGCGCAACCCTGACGATACCGACGCCGGACGGCGCCAAGGTCAAGCTCAAGATCACAGAGGGGACCCAGGACGGTTCGGTCCACCGCCTGGCGGGGAGGGGCGTCCCGCGGTTGAAGGGCAAGGGCAACGGCGACCTCAAGGTGCGCATCAAGGTCAGCGTCCCGACCAAGCTCAGCGGCGAGCAGAAGGAACTGCTCAAGCGGTTCGCGTCCTCTCGCGAGGACGAGGACGTGAGGGCGCACGTCCGGTAGCCGGGCGTGACACGTGTCGACGAAGGAGGAGCAGAGGATGAGCGACCGGCGCGGGAACGACCGCGAACGCCCGCTATACATGATCAGCGTGGCGGCGGAGCTGTCCGGGATGCATCCCCAGACCCTGCGCATCTACGAGCGCCGGCGCCTGGTCCAGCCGCAGCGCTCGGCGGGGAACACGCGGCTGTACTCCGACGCCGACGTCGAGAGGCTCCGTCTCATCCAACGGCTCACGCAGGACGAGGGCGTCAATCTGTCGGGCGTCCTGCGCATCATGGAGCTCCAGGCCGAGATGGACCGGCTCCGCGCCGAGCTGGAGGCGCTGCGGGCGCAGGCCGACGCGTTCGAGCGGCGCTTGGCGTCCGAGGTGCGGCTCGCGCACGCGGGCTACCGCGCCGACATAGTGCTCGCGCCGCGGGGCGGGATCGCGCGCCGGGGATAGGAGCGCGGGCGTGTCGAGGAGTGAGGCGAGATGAGGCTCGACAGACTGACGGTGAAGGCCCAGGAGGCGCTGCAGGCCGCGCAGGGGATCGCCGACGACGCCGACGGACCCGCGATCGAACCGGAGCACCTGCTCAAAGCGCTTCTCGACGACGCCGAGGGCGTCGTGAGGCCCGTCGTGCAGAAGGTCGGGGCGGACCCCGACCTCATCGAGGCCGAGATGACCACGGCGATCCAGGCGATCCCGCGTGTCACGGGCCCGGGAGCGACCGGGCCCGCCGGCATCGGCGCGCGTCTCCAGACCGTTCTCGCCGAGGCGTTCAAGCTCGCCGAGAAGCTCAAGGACGCGTACGTCTCGACCGAGCATCTGCTCGCGGGCATCGCGGCCGACCGCGGCGAGGCCGGTCGTGCCCTCGAGCGCGCGGGCGTTACGTCCGAGCGCATCGAGGCCGCGCTCGTGCAGCTTCGCGGCGGCGCTCGAGTCACGGATGCGAACCCCGAGGCGCAGTTCCAGGCGCTCGAGAGGTTCTCCCGCAACCTCACGCAGGCGGCGCGCGACGGGAAGCTCGATCCCGTCATCGGGCGCGACGCCGAGATCCGCCGTGTCATCCAGGTGCTCTCCCGCCGGACGAAGAACAACCCGGTGCTCATCGGCGAGCCCGGCACGGGCAAGACCGCGATCGTCGAGGGGCTCGCCCAGCGCATCGTCTCGGGCGACGTCCCGGCGACGCTCAAGGACAAGGACGTCGTCGCGCTCGACCTTGGGGCGATGGTCGCCGGCACCAAGTACCGCGGGGAGTTCGAGGACCGCCTCAAGGCCGTCCTGCGCGAGATCGAACGGGCCGAGGGCGGCATCGTGCTCTTCATCGACGAGATGCACACCATCGTCGGCGCGGGCGCCGCCCAGGGCGCGATAGACGCCTCGAACATGCTCAAGCCGGCGCTCGCCCGCGGCGAGCTGCACGCGATAGGCGCGACGACGCTAGACGAGTACCGCGAGCACGTCGAGAAGGACGCCGCTCTCGAGCGGCGCTTCCAGCCGGTCTTCGTCGGCGAGCCGGACATCGACGACACCATCGCGATCCTGCGCGGCCTCAAGGAGCGCTACGAGGTCCACCACGGCGTGCGCATCACCGACGGCGCCCTCGTGGCCGCGGCGACGCTCTCGCACCGCTACATCGCCGACCGCTTCCTCCCCGACAAGGCGATAGACCTCATCGACGAGGCGGCGAGCCGGCTGCGCATAGAGATCGACTCGATGCCGACCGAGATCGACGTCGTCGACCGGCAGGTCCGCCAGCTCAAGATCGAGGAGGCGGCGCTGGCGAAGGAGACCGACGAAGCGAGCGGCGAGCGGCTGGAGAAGCTCCGCGCGGAGATGGCCGGCATCGAGGAGCGGCTGTCGGGTCTGAAGGCTCGCTGGCTCTCGGAGAAGGACGTGATCTCCGGCGTGCGGCGTGTGAAGGCCGATCTCGATGCCGCACGCGGCGACGAGGAGCGCGCCGAGCGCGAAGGCGACCTGCAGCGGGTCGCGGAGATACGCTATGGCCGGGCGCCCGCCCTCGAGGCCGAGCTCGTCGAGGCCGACGCCCGCCTGAAGCAGCTCCAGGCCGGCGACGCGATGCTCAAGGAAGAGGTCGACGAGGAGGACGTCGCGCAGGTCGTGGCGGCCTGGACCGGCATCCCCGTCGCGCGCCTCATGCAAGGGGAGCTCGCCAAGCTCTCGCGACTCGAGGAGGAGCTGCACAGGCGCGTAGTCGGGCAGGACGAGGCGGTCGTCGCGGTGGCGAGCGCGATCCGTCGCTCGCGGGCGGGGTTGGCCGATCCCGACAGGCCGCTGGGATCGTTCATCTTCATGGGGCCGACGGGCGTGGGCAAGACCGAGCTGGCGAAAGCGCTCGCCGAGTACCTCTTCGACGACGAACGCAACCTCGTCCGCCTCGACATGAGCGAGTACATGGAGAAGTTCTCGGTGCAGCGCCTCATCGGCGCCCCGCCGGGGTACGTCGGCTACGAGGAGGGCGGCCAGCTCACGGAGGCCGTGCGCCGCCGCCCCTACGCGGTCGTGCTCCTCGACGAGATCGAGAAGGCGCACCCCGACGTCTTCGGCGCGCTGTTGCAGGTGCTCGACGACGGCAGGCTCACCGACGGCCAGGGCCGCACCGTGAGCTTCCGCAACGCGATCCTGATCATGACGAGCAACGTGGGCAGCCAGTTCATCGAGGAGCTCGCGAAGGAGGGCGACGATGCGAGGATCAAGACCCTCGTCGAGGAGGCGTTGCGCGCGACGTTCCGCCCGGAGTTCCTCAACCGGGTCGACGACATCGTCGTCTTCCACTCGCTGTCGATGGAGCAGATCGCGGACATCGTCGAGCTGCAGCTCGCGAAGGTGCGCGAGCGGCTCGCGCAGCGGAAGGTGACGCTCGAGATCACGCCCGCGGCCCTTGAGAGGATCGCCCTCGACGGCTTCGATCCCGTGTACGGCGCGCGGCCGCTGAAGCGCGTCATCGCGCGCGAGGTCGTCGACCGGGTGGCGAAGGGACTCGTCGACGGGACCGTGCGCGAAGGCGGCGCCGTCACGGTCGACGTGGTGGGAGACGAGTTGGTGGTTGCGTAGGGGGCGAGCATGGATCGGTTCGACCGAGCGCATGACGATTTGGTGCGGTGGCGCAGGAGCCGCGACGAACTCGCGACGTCTCGTTCCGGCGATAGCGCGTTCGAGTCCGCCGCCAGGGCTGTGGATTCCGCGTTCAAGGCTGAGGTGCTCGAGTTCAGGATCCGACGCGTGCTGAATGCGCACGTTCTGAACGAGGTCGAGCTCGAACACGTTGACCCGCAGAAGACACCGACGGGCCAGCATATGTGGGACTTCGACTGGTGGCTGACCGAGTCGACGATGCGTAAACTCCACGGCGGGGTGGATGCGCTCGCACAGCTGTTGAACGTGGTTCTTGGATGCGGAGTAGGCGTCGATGATCCAAAGCATGCCAAGGAGGTTGCGGACGCAGTCTGCAGCAGCATCGGCGCAGACAGCGATCTTTGCGTGGCCATCAGGAATCTTCTTGGTGCGTCAGAATTTCGGGACCTTGCGGCCTTTGTGAACCACGTGAAGCACCAGGGGTTCCCCGAGCGGCGTGCAGCAGGCTTCCCGAGTGCGGATGATCGGGCGACGACCATCGGGAGATTTTGCCAGGCGAAGGCGGTGTTCGGGGAATGGAGCCCCCGAGATATTGCCGTGATCATCGATGGAACGAGGTGTCACCTGCTCCATATGGTCGAGGCCGCAGTCGCAGTTGCGCCGGTGCCGCCTCAAACTGCCTGAGGCATCTCGCTCCACTCGCGACCTTGGAGCAACTCCAGTATTGCGCGCGTGTTGTCAGAGACCGGGGTATACTGATAACGCAGGCATGCGCGAGAACAAACTCAGGTCGTCTTCGGATGGCAGCCCCCCAGGGGTGGGATCCTGAGTCTCGGGGCCTGCATTCCTATTGTCCGGGGTTCACAGGTTCGAGAGGAAGGCGCTGGCGCCCAGAATCTCCGGCCTGGGGGGCGGCCATATTTTCACACCGTAGCCCAAGATCGCCTGGTCGCGCCGGTACAACACGGGGCGCAGGGTGTCCGCATAGGATGTCTCGATGTTCCCGAAAGCGTCCGGCTCGACAGCGACGAAGTGCGAGTAGGCAACGGCGTCGGCGATCTGTAGTCCCATCAGCTTGCCGGCGGTGAGCGACTCGATCTTCTCCGGGCGTATGACAGTCCAGTCGATCGCCACGTCGAACGTGTCGGGATCGGATTCGAGGCGGCTAAGATACGCGCGCATGTCGTCGTACGACATCGTTGCTCGGTTCGAGAAGACCACTCGCGCTGTCCCATTTCCGGGATCCTGTGATCCGAGATGGTCCCTGCACAGCCAGGAAACGCGCTCGAGCAGGAACTTGACCGCGTAGAAGTAGAGCCGACTCCCATCCTGGAACTTCTCCGGCTCGGCAATACTTGGTTTGTGGACCATCACAGACACGGTACGGAGTCGTGCTGCGGCGATCGCCTGCGCGAACGGTCTGCGGTGATGATGTTTGAGGTCACGGAAGTGGAGAGGCTTCTTCGGTTCCTTGCCCAAGATGGCCCGAACGTCGTCAACGAGCTTTACCGTCTCGAGGTCCAAGTGAGTTCTGGTTACCACGGCGGAAAGCACGAACCATGACGACGAGCCATCCCCGAAGCGGAATCCCTCGCAGCCGGACTCGTCGATGTAGACAACGTAGCTGGTTGCCACTTGCTCCCCACTTTCTACTGCGAAGCAGAATAGCAGGGAGCACGATGTCAAGTGCGGGATTTGTGTCGGTGCGGGCAAGATCGAGCGGGTTAAAGTGTTCGCAGAGTACCGCGTCGACGACGACGTCGTCTTCCACTCGCTGTCGATGGAGCAGATCGCGGACATCGTCGAGCTGCAGCTCGCGAAGGTGCGCGAGCGGCTCGCGCAGCGGAAGGTGACGCTCGAGATCACGCCCGCGGCCCTTGAGAGGATCGCCCTCGACGGCTTCGATCCCGTGTACGGCGCGCGGCCGCTGAAGCGCGTCATCGCGCGCGAGGTCGTCGACCGCGTGGCGAAGGGACTCGTCGACGGGACCGTGCGCGAAGGCGGCGCCGTCACGGTCGACGTGGTGGGAGACGAGTTGGCCCTGCGGTAGGGGCGCTCAGCCGCCGATCGCGCGCACGAGCGGTGCGCCCTGCGGCGTGCACAGTGCGAGGACGACGGCGAGGCTCAACGCGGCTCCGAAGCGGCTGCCCGTGGCGACCGTCCGCCACCACGGCAGGATCGCGACGAGGCTGAGCGCGGCGCCGGCGAGAGCGGCTTCGCGCCACCAGGTCAGCTCGCCGAGGAGCGCTCCGACGCTTGCGACGATCGCCGCGCACGAGGCGAGGAAGATCAATCCCCACGCCTTGCCGACGGGTCCGTTGAAGCCGACGTCACCCGGAAGGATCCACGGCTCCGGAACGAAGCCGAGGGGCATCTCGACGAACCACGCCGAGAAGAAGCCGGCCGCCATACCGACGCCGTGCAGTCCCCATAGCACCGCGAACGCGATCCTCGCGGCCATGGGGTCCGTCACTCTCCGAGCGGCAACTCGACGACGTCGCTGGCGATCGACGCGCCGATCGCCATCAGGATCGGTGCGAGAAGCCAGCCGGTCTCGAGAGGGTGACCGGGCCGGTAGAGGTCGGCCGACGAGAGCACCGAGTGGGCGGTGTCGCTCACGCCGAGGGCGAGGACGCCGAGCGCGAAGGCGATCCACGGCCACGACAGGCGCCCTCCGTAGAGGCGCGAGACGACGATCGTCAGGAAGAGCGCGGGCGCCAGCGCGCCGAGCACGTCGGCGAGGGGGTAGAAGACGGCGAGCGCCCTCGCCGTCCCGGTGAGGCCGCCTCCGGCGATCACGTAGGGCTCGAGCAGCGAGAAGTACACCACGATGCCGATGCCGTACGACACCACGGCCGATACGGCGAGCGGCACGCGGGCGTCGATGAGGTCGCGGTACGAGAACGCCGCGAGGAGCAGTCCGGTGCAGAGCAGGACGTAGCCGGTCACGCGCAGCGCGTCCGGCAGGCCCGGCGCGGCACTCGCGCCCAGCGCCGCGCCGGCGAAGAACGACGCGAGCTCGCCGCCGACGAGCGCGAGCAGTCCGAGGCCGATCAGAGACCACTGGCGCCGCAGGGACTCGCCGCGTTCGAACCCGAGCGCGGTCCGAAGCGTCACCGCCGCGGCGACGACCAGCACGGCCAGAGGACCCGCCTCCGCCAGCAGCCGTGAGGTGGGCTCGCCGCCGACCTGGAGCCCCATGAGCGCACGGACGACGAGAACACCGACGAGCCCGCCTACCGCGAGGGCCATGGTGCGGCGGGAGACGAGCGGCTCCGAGAGGAGCTGGACCCCGTTCACGCCGAGATTCGCGCGACTATGGTCTCGATGGTGGGGCGGGACGCGATGGGCGACAGCAGCCGCCGGATGTTCGCGCTCAACACGGGTATGTCGCCGGGGTCGAGCTGCTCGCAGGTCTTCCCCACGGAGAGCGCGGTCGCCCTCACGCACGTGTCCGCGATGATCGGTCCGACATACGGATGGAGAACGTCGCGGACCTCTTGCGCCAGCATCCCGGTCCCCCCTAGGTCCCGCAACGGGTTTCAGCCTTCGAGCAACTCTCCGTCGGGCCCGACGTAGCCATCATCAGCATAACACCACATCCAGTCCTGGCCCGGCATCGCCGACTGCATGATCGCGTGACCCGTCGCCTCCCAGTGCGCGCGGGCGTGATGGTTCGGCGAGGAGTCGCAGCACCCCACGTGGCCGCAGACCCTGCATCGGCGCAGGGCGACCCACGTCCCGCCGGTCTTCGCGCAGTCCTCGCAGGCGTCGGCCGCGCCGCCGATCTCCGGGTCCGCCTGGCCGTAATGCGAGCACTTCATGCCCCACCTCCCGTCTCGGAGTCTGTACCCGTTCGTCGCCCCGATGCCGCTGTGGCGAGTGTACCGCCGGCGTCGGGGGAATAACTGGAAGCATCGACCACGAAAGGCCGACCCTCGTGACCCGCTTCCTCGCCGCGCAACTCGACTACATCCTCTTCGTCGGCGGACTGAACTTCGCCGTTCTGGCGACGCACAGCTTCCTGCTGGCCAGGGCGGGGAACAAGCGGCTGCCGTGGCTCTGGCTCGGCGCGTTCGGCGCCGTGCAAGCGGTTGCGGAGTGGTTGACGCTCGCCTCCATCGAGTACGCGCCTCACGCGGCCCTCATGATGGCGGGCGACGTGCTCAAGCTCGTGGCCTATCTCGCGCTCTTCGAGTTCGGTCGCCGTGGACGTTTGGCCGACAGTCGGAGGCGCGTCCCGATCTGGTCGTATGCGGTGCTCCTCGGGCTCTTTGGTGCGGTTCAGGTCACCGAGGGTTGGAGCGATCTCGGCGCCGTGCATCGGGTGGTAGGGGTCCTCGCGAGCATGGTCGTCGCGGGCACCCTGTACGAGACGGGGGGCCACCTCGAGCGCTCCGACAGGCGGTCGCTGAGACTCGCAGCATGGGCGTTCGCCGCCTATGGGCTGGTATGTCTGTTCATCCCGGAGGCTGGTGCCCGGTTCCCCGCCTCCGTCATGAACGCGGACACGTTCCTCCAGTTCACAGGACTGCCGATCCAGCTCATCCATGACTTCGTCGCGTTCGGCTTCGTCTTCCACCTCGGCGGTTACGCCGTCGCGAGAGCCCGTTTCTCCGAAAACGGAGAGGAGATGCCTGTCGTTGGGCCACGGTTGGGTGTGGTGCCGTTCCTGGTCGTCGTGCTGGCGCTCGGGTGGGCGGCGACCTACGAGCTGGGACACCGTGCCGAAGGGCGGATGCGAGCGAATCTGAAGCGGACTGCAGAGACCGCCGCCGCCGCTCTCGACGCGCACCACATCATCCATCTCAGTGGCGGTTATGCGGACTACGGCCTGCAGGAATACCGACATCTCCAACTCCAGCTCCAAGCCATGCTGTCGGCGAACCCGGACTTCACAGACCTCTACCTGATGGGTACCCGGGAGGGTCGCGCCGTCTTCCTCGCCGACGGGACCGAGCCGGGTGGACGCGGGTACTCGCCCCCGGGGCAGCCCTATCCCGAGGCGCCGCCGCGCCTCGTTCGGCTCCTTGAGGGCAGGGGAGGCGCCTTCGTCGAGGGACCGCTCGAGGACCGCTGGGGGGTGTGGGTCTCGGCGTTGGCGCCCGTGAGGGACCCGGAGACCGGCCGTGTCGTAGCCGTCATCGGCGCGGACCGGTCCGCGCACTCCCTGCAGGCCGAAGTGGCCAGCAATCGCGCGAGCGGGATCGCGTACGAGATCCTCGCGATCACGATCCTCCTCATGCTCTACATCTCCCTCGCGCTCACTCGCTCCGCCGCGAGCGCGATCGCATCGTCGGAGTCACGGTTCCGCGCCACCTTCGAGAACGCGCCGGAGGTCATCTTCATCGTCGACGCCGAGACGTACGCGATCCTCGACGCGAATCCGTTCATGGAACACATCCTCGGCTACACGGGTGTGGAGTTGCGCGCGATGACACTCGAGTCGCTGAAGGATCGTCCCGACACGGTCCACCCCGACGAGGTGCTCTCGTCGGGGGCGGCATGCGTGATCGAGGATCTCCGGTACCGCAAGAGTGACGGGATGTTCCTGGACGTGGAGGCGACATGCGTCGGCCTGAGATATCGCGGCCGCGACGCGGTGCTCATCTTCGCCCGCGACATCTCCGATCGGAAGAGGGCCGCTGAGATCGTCGCTCGGCGCAACGACTTCAACAACCTGGTCACGATCATCTCGACCGAGTTCATCGCCATCGAGCCGGACGACATACCGAAGGAGATCGAGCGCACGATCGAGGCCTTCGGGCGGTTCGCACTAGCCGACCGCGCCTACGTCATGGAACTCGACGGAGACCTGAAGACGATGACGAACACCTTCGAATGGTGCGCGCCCGGGATCGCGTCGCGCCGGACCGCGTTCCAGGGCGCGAGCGTCGAGGGCTATCCGTGGCTGCTCGAGCGGATCGGCGCCTTCGAGATGGTCCGAGTCCCCGACGTCGAGAAGCTGCCCCCCGAGGCGGGCAGGGACCGCGAGAGCCTGACCAAGGCGGGCATCAAGTCGATCGTCATCGTCCCGCTCGTCAACGAGCGCAGGGGGATAGGGTTCCTCGGCCTCGACTCGGAGCGGGTCGCCCGGACTTGGGACGAGGAGGAGGTCGTGCCCCTGCGCGTGGTCGGCGCCATCATCACGAACGCGATCCAGCGCAAGCGCGCGGCCGACGATCTCGCGCAGGCGATGCGCGCCGCCGACGCGGCGAACCAGGCGAAGAGCGAGTTCCTCGCGACGATGAGTCACGAGATCCGCACGCCGATGAACGCGATCATCGGCATGGCCGAGCTTCTCGACGAGACCGCGCTCGACGAGACGCAACAGCGCTACGTCCGCATCTTCCGGACGGCGGGAGAGGCCCTGCTCACGCTCATCAACGACGTGCTCGACCTCTCGAAGATCGAGGCGGGCAGGCTCGACCTCGAGAGCATCCCGCTCGATCCGTGTGAGGTCGTGCAGAACGTCGTCGACCTCATGGAGGGCCGCGCGCGGGAGAGAGGCGTCTCCATCTCGATGAGGTGTGGGATGGTCCCGCACCGGCTGCTCGGCGACCCGGCGCGGTTGCATCAGGTGGTCGCGAACCTCGTGGGCAACGCGCTGAAGTTCACCGAGCACGGCAGCGTCGGTGTCCTCGTCGAGCCGGACCCTGACGGGCGAGAGCCGGGAGACCTGCGCATCAGCGTCGAGGACACGGGCATCGGTATCTCCCCCGACCAGCTCCAGCGCATATTCGAACGCTTCGCTCAGGCGGACACGTCCACGACGCGGCAGTACGGCGGCACCGGCCTCGGGCTCGCGATATCGCAGCGCCTCGTGGAGCACATGGGCGGCCGGATCTGGGTCGAGAGCGAGGTCGGGACCGGGAGCACCTTCAGATTCACCGTCTCACTCGAGGTCCCCGGCGAGGACGCGGGCGGGGCCGCCCCGGCCGCGGTGTTCTCGGTGCCCGCCGTCGCGCCCGCAGACGCCGTGCCGACGACGGGACGGGTCCTCCTCGCCGACGACTCCGAAGACAACCGCTTCCTCATAGAGGCGTTCCTGACGGGCTCGGGGTATGAACTCGAAGAGGCACAGGACGGTGTCGAGGCCGTCGAACGCTTCAAGAGCGCTGGCCCGGCCGCCTACGACCTCGTCCTGATGGACGTCCAGATGCCGGGGATGGACGGTCACGACGCGACGCGCGCGATCCGAGCGTGGGAGGCCGAGTCCGGCGCCCCGCGCACCCCCGTCGTCGCTCTCACCGCGTACGCGATGCGCGAGGAGGTCGAGCGCGCGCTCGAGGCGGGTTGCGACGGACATCTCGCCAAGCCCATCAAGAAGGCCGCGCTTCTCGAAGGCGTCGCCCGGTACGCGAGAGGCGGTGCGGGCGCATGACGGACCGGCGGCCGGTCGTGCTCACGGTCGATGACGACCCCGACCTTCTCGACCTCCACGAGCGGGTCCTCGAGGCGGCCGGATACGAGGTCGCGACGGCTCGCGACGGCGAGGAGGGCCTTCGTGTCGCCGAGGAACGCGACCCGGATGTCGTCCTACTCGACCTCATGATGCCGCGCATGGACGGGTTCGCGTTCTGCGAGAGGCTGCTCACGCGCCCCGGCGCCAGGCAGGTCCCGGTCGTCTTCGTGACGGCGGTGGGCGGCGAGCAGGACCGGGCCCGCGCGTTCGCGGTCGGCGCCGCGGACTATCTCGTCAAGCCCGTGATGCCGGCCGATCTGGTCTCCGCGGTCGAGCGTCACCTGGAGGGCGTGGCCCGCTGGGACCGCATCGAGAAGGAGACGAGGTCCTGGTCGGAGCGGATCGTGCCCGCGAGGTTCCTCGAGTTCAAGGAGAAGCTCCTGTCGACGCCGGACCTGTCGCCCCAGGCTCGAGCCGCCCTGGTCTCGATGACTCCCGATCGCGTCTACGAGTCAGCCTCGGGCGCCGGCATGAGTCCCCGCGAGATGGCGAGGGCGATCGCCGAGTTCCTCGGCATGTGCCACGCGGAGCGCATCGAGCCCGAACAGCTTCGTCTGGGGGTCCTGCCGACGCCGTTCTGCCGCCGGAAGCTCGTCGTCCCGGTCTGGGACGACGATGGCGAGGCCTCTTTCGTCGTCTGCGACCCGTTCGACTGGGAACTCGTCGAGACGCTCGAGCGGCAGGCCGACCTGAGTTCCGAGAGCGGTCTATGCGTCGCGGCGCCGGATGTCGTGCGCGCGGCGTTCGGTGGCGGGCTGACCGTGAACGCGCAGGGCGTGGAAGAGGTCGCGACCGGCGAGGACCACGACATGCTCAGCATCGGCTCCGAGTGGCGCGTCGCGCTCGAGGAGAGCGCCATCTCCTCGCAACCCGTCGCATACGTCGCGAACAGCCTGCTTCTCTCGGCGGTCGAGGCGCGAGCGAGTGATATCCACATCGAGCCGAAGCCGGACGAGTCGACGATCAGGTTCCGGGTCGACGGCGACCTTCGCGACATCGTCTCCATCGGCTCGGCGACGGCGGCGAGGCTGATCTCGAGGTTCAAGGCGATCGCCGGGCTCGACATCGCCGAGCGGCGCAAGCCGCAGGACGGCATGCTCGAGGCGTCGATCCGCGGCGCCATCTACAAGTTGCGCCTCGCGACGACGTCGACGCCAAGCGGCGAGAGCCTCGTGATCCGCCTGCTCGACGTGACGAGCGGACCGGGCGACCTCGAGGGCCTCGGGATGAGCGTCGAACAAGCGAAGGAGCTGCGGGACCTAGCGAAGCGGACGATGGGCCTCGTCCTCGTCGTCGGTCCGACCGGCTCCGGCAAGTCGACGACCGCGTACAGCATGCTCTCCTCACTCGATCTCTCGGGCCGCAGTCTCGTGACCGTCGAGGACCCGGTCGAGTACCGCATCCCGCTCGCCAACCAGCAGCAGGTGAACGAGAAGGCGGGACTGACGTTCGAGTCGCTTCTCCGCTCGGTCGTGCGGCAGGACCCCGACGTGCTCTTCCTCGGAGAGATCCGCGACTCGTTCTCGGCGAAGGCGGCGGTGGACTTCTCGAGCACCGGGCACCTCACCCTGTCGACGGTCCACGCCTCGAACGCGATGGCGGCGGTCTTCCGGCTCGAGCGCCTTGGGGTGAACCGCCCGACGATGGCCGACGCGCTGCTCGCCATCGTCGCCCAGCGGCTCGTGAAGCGCCTGTGTCCCGATTGCCGGCGCATCGAGAAGCCCACTCCTGACGAGATCAAGATGCTCGAGCCGTTCCTGTCCGCCCCGCTCGAGCGGGTCGCCCGCCCGATCGGCTGCCCGGCCTGCGGCGGCACAGGGTTCCGCGGGCGCCGGGTCGTGGCCGAGGTCATCGAGTTCGACGACGATGTCGCGGAGATGGTCCGCCGCGGCGATCCGGTCACGAAGATCCGGCTCTTCGTGCGCGGGCAGGGAGTGCAGCTCATGGCGGACGCCGCCGTCCAGGCCGTGCTCGCCGGCGACATCTCGGTCGCGGACGCGTACAGGGTCGCGATCGCCGACGACCCCCGGCTCGAGGAGGAAGGGGCAGCGGTGGTCGCCGTCGCGGAGCCCGCCGCAACGGCGACGCCGGCGCCGGTCGGGCCGGAAGCCCTCTCCGTCGCTCCCTCGATCCTCGTGGTGGAAGACGACGAAGACTCCGCCGCGGCCATCGAGCGGATGCTCCTCGACTCGGGTCACTTGGTCACAGTCGCCACCGACGGGGTCGACGCGCTCTTGCAGCTCGGACGGGAACGGTTCGACCTGGTGCTCTCGGATGTCGACATGCCGCTGCTCGACGGATTCCAGCTCCTCGAGATGACGAAGGGGAAGGGGATCGGCGTCCCCGTGGTATTGCTCACAGCCTCCGGAGACGAGAGTTACGAGGCGCGCGCCCTGCAGCTCGGGGCCGCGGACTACATCCGCAAGCCCGTGCGAAAGGACGTGCTCCTCGCGCGACTCGGTAGGATACTGGGAAGGTGACTGCCGACTAGGGTGGAGGTGCGCGTGGAGCGCGAAGGGGCACGGCGGGGTTTCGCGTCGGACAACCAGGCGAGCGCGCATCCGGATGCGCTCGCGGCGATCGCGGCCGCGAACGCCGGTCACGCGCCCGCGTACGGAGACGATCCTTGGACCGCCAAGGCCGAAGCGGCGTTCCGGTCGCACTTCGGTACTAGCGCTCGCGCGTTCCCGGTCTTCAACGGCACCGGAGCGAACTCGACGGCGCTGGTCTCCCTCCTGCGTCCATGGGAGGCGGTCGTGTGCAGCGAGTGCGCGCACATCGACACCGACGAGTGCGGCGCTCCCGAGCACTTCACCGGTTCGAAGCTGCTCCCCGTCGCCGCGCCCGACGGCCGCGTCACGCCCGCCGGGGTCGCTGACAGGTTGCGCGGCATCGGCGTGGAGCACCACTCGCAGCCGCGCGCGCTGTCCCTGACCGAGGCGACGGAGTACGGGACCGTCTACGGTCCGGCTCGCGTGCGGGAACTCGCGGACCTCGCCCACGAAGCCGGTCTCTTCGTCCACATGGACGGCGCGCGACTCGCGAACGCCGCCGCCGCCCTCGATCTTCCCATGCGCGCTCTCACCACGGACGCGGGTGTGGACGTCCTCTCGTTCGGCGGGACGAAGAACGGTCTCGTGATGGGCGAGGCCGTCGTCTTCCTCTCGGACCGCGTGAGCCGGGCCGCGGACGCGTTCAAGTACGCGCGCAAGAACGGCGGCCAGCTCGCCTCGAAGATGCGCTACGTCTCCGCGCAGCTGAGCGCGCTCCTCGATGGCGACCTGTGGCTGCGCAACGCCCGCCACGCGAACGCGATGGCCGCGCGACTGGAGAAGGGCGCGCGCGGCGTGCCCTGGGTCGAGATCGTCGCGCCCGTCGAGGCCAACGAGATCTTCGCGAGGATCCCGGGGCGGGTCGTCGGGGACCTCCAGGACGCATATCCGTTCTACGTCTGGGACGAGCGGGGAAGAAGTCTGGAAGACCATACGGTGGTCGTGCGATGGGTGGCCTCGTGGGACACGACCGAAGACGACGTCGACGGTCTCGTCGCGGCGCTGGCCGATGCATAGGAGCGCTCCCCTGCTGTAACATGGGAGCGCGAAAGCGCCAGGCCGCCGACGATACGAGGAGGTGCGATGGGCCGACGCATCCACCGACGCGCGCTCGTCGCGGTCTGCTCGCTGGCGGTCTCCCTCGCGCTCGCGACGCCTGCTCCCGCATCGGCGACGGTACGGATATGGGAAGGTCTCGGCGTCGGCTCCGCCAGGCTCGGGTACCACGACTCGACGTGCATCAGGTCGCTGGGGACACGGGTCGCCCGCAGCGGACGGAGCACGGAGTACGAGGGCCAGACCGTCTACTACGCCTATCTCGGCACGCGCCTGTCCAGCGGCTCGTATCCGCTCGAGATCTATTCGAACGCGTCGAGACACGTCTTCATCTTCGTGGTGAACGGGTCGGGATACGCGACGGGGCGCGGCGCGCGGGTCGGCACGACGGAGGCCGCGCTGCGTCGGGCGTACGGCTCCGCTCTGCGCCGGGTCCCGGGATCCGTCTACACGAAGTACGTGCTCGGAGGGCGCAAGGGCACCGACTTCTACGTGAGGTCGGGCGTCGTCAAGCAGATCATGGTCCGGACGTACTGACATGCGCCCGACGGACCCCATACGGATACTCGCGGCGTCGTTGCTGACGGCGTCGCTGCTCTTCGCGCCCGCTGTGTCGCGCGGGACCGGCGCACCCGAGGCTCCCCTCGTCTCGCTCGGCGAGGCCGAGGCCCGCGCCCGCGCCGTGCGGCTCGACGTGACGGTCGCTCCCGGCGCGCGGGAGGTCGCGCTGCTGCGCGACGGAGTCGAGACGACGCGCGCCTCGGTGCCCGATCCCGACTCGGGAGGGACGCTCGCGATACGCGTGCACGTGGCTGCGGACGTCGAGACGTACACCGCGATCGCGTACGGCGAGGGCGGGGAGGCCGGCCCGGCGAGCGAGCCGTTCGTGGCGAGCGCCGCCGACTTTCGCCCGCGGACGCCGGGGCTCGCGGTGGCGTCGGGAACCGTGGCGCGCCGGGTCGTCGCCGCCGGGACCTGCGACACGCGCACGGTCAGCATCATCGTGGACGCCGGCGGCATGTACCTCATGCAGCGCCGCGTCGAGCCGTCGGGCGCCGCCGCTTTCGATCTGCCTTCGGCGAAGATCCCCTACGGCGGGATCGCGGTGCGCGTCCGCGCACGCAACGCCTGGGGGGACACGCCCTCCGAAGAGGTCGTCGTGTGGAACCTCGGTACCACGCCGGGCGCGGCGCGCTACGTGCTCGTCGACAAGTCCGACATGATGCTCTACCTGGTCGAGCACGCGCGCCTCGTCGCGTCGTTCCCCGTGGCGATCGGCATGCCCGGGACCCCGACGAGGGTCGGCACTTGGTACATCCGCACGAAGGAGCGTCTGCACGGGGGCAGCGCGTACGGCGTCCTGCGGATGTCGATGTGGAGCCGCAGGCCGGGCGGATGGCACTTCTCCGGCTACTACATCCACGGCACGAACCGGCCGAGCAGCATCGGCACGATGGCGAGCATGGGTTGCGTGCGCATGTACAACCCCGACGTGCTGCGTCTCTCCACACTCGTCCCGCTCGGCACGCTGGTGCGCACGCGGGAGTAGTCCGTCGCGCCGGTCTCCCTGCTTCAGAAGTCGATGTAGATGAAGGGCGAGCCGCCGCCCGCGAAGACGAGTACGGCGACGAGCAGCGCCGCCCACAGCAGCGCCCAGCCGGCGTCGATCGCCAGTTCGCGTGCGAGACGTCTGAAGTCGCTCATGCGTCAGCTCCCCGCCAGTCGGGCCAGCAGGAGCCCGAAACGCCCCACCGGCATGACGAACAGGCCCCACCCGAACGTGACGAGCGCGAACGTCAGCAGGCCGCCCGCGAGCGAGGCGAGCGGTCTCATCCTCTCCGGCGCGCGCAGCCCCGTCCGCTCGACGACGTGACGCCACACGCGGTACGTACAGAGCAGCGCTCCGTGGTAGAGGCCCCACGCGACGAAGTGCCACGCCGCGCCGTGCCACAGGCCCGAGACCGCGAAGGCGACGAGCGTGTGCAGGACGGTGCGAGCGAGACCCTTGCGGTTCCCTCCGAGCGGCCTGTAGATGTAGTCGGAGATCCAGGAGGTGAGCGACATGTGCCAGTGCCGCCAGAACGAGGCGATGTCGGCCCGCAGGTAGGGCCAGGAGAAGTTCTCCGGGACGCGGATGCCGAAAAGCCTCGCGCTGCCGATGGCGATGTCTGAGTATCCGGAGAAGTCGAGGTAGATCTTCAGGCCGTACGCGAGCAGAGCCACAAGGAGATCGGCGCGGCCGGTGCCGGACACTCCCGCCCTGGAGAGCAGCAGCTGGATCCAGAGGGAGAGCGTGTCGGCGAGGACGATCTTCTTGGCCGCTCCGACGAGGATGCGCGTGATCCCCTCCTGTGCGTCTTGGGGCGTGAGGCGCGCCCCGCGCAGTTGTTCGAGGAACGCCGGGAAGCGCTTGATCGGTCCCGCGACCATCGTCGGGAAGAAGACGGCGAAGGCGAGGAAGTCGCCGAGGCCGTGTTCCGGCAGTGCGCCGCGCCGGCCTTCTATGAGGTAGTGGACGAACTCGAAGGTGAAGAACGAGAGCGCCAGCGGCAGGTAGAGCGATTCGAACGTGGGAAGACCGCCGCGGCCCAGCAGGGCGAGCACGCGCTGCGCGGTGTTCACGGCCATGCCCGAGTACTTGAACCACGCGAGCGCGCCGATCGTCGCGCCGAGTCCCGCCGCGAACGCGGCGCGCGAGCGGCGTACCATGCGTCCGGCGACCCACACCACGGCTATCTCCACGGCGAGCAGCCACAGGAACGCCGTCGCGTAGTAGGCGTAGAACGCGAGCCCCGTCGCGAAGAGCCACCAGGGCCGCGCGCGGCCCGGCAGCAGGTGGAAGACCGCGACAGTGACAGCGAGGAACAGCGGGTAGATCGCTTCGTTGAAGATCACGGCGACACCCCCGCTCCCGGCGCCGGTCCGGCCGTCACCGTCGACGCGGGAGCGCGGCCGAGCAGGTACGCGCCGGCGTCGCGCCAGAGTCGCTCGCCGGTGAGTCTCCCTCCCTCGGCGGTGGTGTGGCTGATGTCGGAGAAGTCCTCGGAGGTGAGGAACGGGCGGTCGTGATAGTCGAGCACGGGGAAGTCCGGGCCGACCGCGGCTCGGATCACGTCCAGGTTCGCCGCATACCGCCCGGGGCCGATGAGCTTGTAGGCGGCGATGACGTCCTCGTTCATGGGCGAGACGAAGAAGACGGCGCGCTTGTCGTGCCGGCGCAGGAGGTCGGCCATCCTGCGTAACGAGACCACCTCGACATCGCCGGGGCGCGCGCGGAAGGAGCTGCGCCGCGCGTAACGGGCGACGACGACCATCTGCCGGGCGGGCGGCAGGGAGTCGAACGCCGCGACCCCGTCCTGCGACGCGACCGAGCCCTGCGTCTGTGCGCCCCGCGCGCTCTCCCATGCCCGGAAGAGGCGCCGCTCCGGGCCGTCGCCGAGCACGCGCCGCACGATGAGGTCGCGCTCGCGATAGAGCGCCCAGCGCCGTCGCATCCACGAGCGCAGCGCCGCGCCGAGATCGATACCCGGCGTCGGGCGAAGTCCCAACGCCGCGGCGTCGGCGGAGGTGACCGGGACGCCGAGAGCCTCCGGCAGGCCCGGCTCCCTTATCGGCGAGGGCTCCCGCGCGGCGGGCGAGAACGTGTGGTAGGTGAGCTGGACGACGAAGGCGTCCCCGGCGCCGGCCAAGCGCGCCAGGACGTAGCCCTCGTCCGCGGGCAGCCATCCGTCCCCGGAGACGTTGTACGCCTTCGCGCCGGGCGTGCCTTCACGGCGAGCGGCCCGCTCGAAAGCGTAGGGGAAGGTGTCCGCCGCGTCGCGGATGCCGTGACCCCATGTCGGCGAGGCGCCGATGAAGACGACCGTCGGGGTGGCTCCGTCCGCGCGCATCCGCTCGATGTGGTCGGCGTAGGCGGGAAGCGAGCCGATCTCCCCGCCGGGCGGAAGGCGGTAGTCGCGTTCGAACGCGCCGGAGGGCGGGACCGTCCTGACGACCGCGGCATCGAGGAGGGCGAGGAAGACGAGGCAGAGGGCGACGCGGCGCAGGAGCCGCCACGCCGGCAGCCCCTCGCGTTCGCGTGGCCCCGCGCCGTCGGCGCGCGGCCCGAAGTCGGCCGTCCTGCGTTCTCCCATGACGCGTGCCATCGTCGGCGAAGGGCACTCGGCGGGTCAAGCCGGGCCGCGCCCGGACACCGTGGCCGGGGGTCGTCGGTTCGACATGGGGGCGTGCCGCGGCTATACTCGCTCGGACGAACACGGAGACTGATGACGTTCGATGAACTCGGGCTCGAGGCGCGCCTACTCAAGAGCGTGCATGCCATGGGGTATTCCGAGCCCACTCCCATCCAGCAGGACGCGATTCCTCTCGCCTTGGCGGGCAGGGACGTCGTCGGCTGCGCCCAGACGGGCACCGGCAAGACCGCGGCGTTCGTCCTTCCCGCCCTTCAGCGCCTGAGCCACGCGCCGGGCATCAAGGCCCTCGTGGTCACCCCCACGCGCGAACTCGCTCTCCAGATCGAGGAGGTCGCGCGGGTCGCGGCGCGCTTCACCGGGCATCGGGTCCTGTGCGTGTACGGGGGCGTCGGCTACGAGCCTCAGGTCGCGGCGCTGCGCAAGGGCGTCGACTTCCTCGTCGCCACTCCCGGTCGCCTCCTGGACGTCTGCCGCCGCGGCGACGCGAATCTCGGACATGTCGAGATCCTCGTGCTCGACGAAGCGGACCGGATGCTCGACATGGGCTTCTGGCCGGACGTCCGCCGGATCCTGGCGCTCCTCCCCGAGAAGCGGCAGAACCTGCTCTTCTCCGCGACGATGTCCGACGAGGTGCTGCGCGTCGTCGCCTCGACCCTCGACGACCCGGTCCGGGTCGACGTCGGGCAGGTCGCGACGCCGGTCGACGCGGTGCGGCAGGCGGTCTACGCCGTCGACGCGGCGCAGAAGGCCGAGCTGCTCGTGGAGCTAGTGCGCCGCCAGGACCTCACCAGGGTGCTCGTCTTCGTCCGCACCCGGCATCGGGCCGACCGTGTCGCCCGGGTCCTCGTGCGCAACGACATCGAGTGCTCGGTCATCCATTCGGACCGGACGCAGGCTCAGCGCCAGAAGGCGCTCGAGGGGTTCAAGGACGGGCGCGTGCGCGTTCTCGTCGCCACCGACATCGTCGCCCGCGGCATCGACGTCGAGTCGATAAGCCACGTCGTGAACTTCGACATCCCGGCGAACCCCGAGGACTACGTCCATCGGGTCGGACGCACGGCGCGCGCCGGCGCGACCGGGACGGCCATCAGCTTCCTCGCCGCCGAGGAGGTCCCCGACCTAGAGCAGATCGAGCGGTTCATCGGGATGACCATCGCGTGCGAGGACCTGCCCGGCTTCACGTACAAGGAGCGTTTCGTCCCCCCCGCCGATCGCACGCCGATGCAGAAGAAACCTCGCGTCGTGTACGGCGGCCGCGTCATGGGCAGGCGCCGCAGGGGGCGCCGCTAGGCGACCGTTCGCACCGGTGCGCTCCACCCGTATACTACCCATCGGAGCCGCAAGTCGCCGTCGTGAGGGAGCGCCGATGATCGCCGTCCGCATGTTCGAGCCAACGGATCTGGACTCCTGTGCGAGCTTGCTCATCGATGCGTCGCGTGGCGTTCTCGGGATGCCGGCGTCGATGGAGCGCGCCCGGGAGTATCTCGAGGACGTCTACGGGATGATCGGCTTCGGAGGCCTCGTCGCGGTCGAGGGCAAGCGCACGGTCGGGTTCCTGATGGGGTTCCGCCGCCGCTGGCTCGAAGGAGACGAGTTCCAGGTGGTGGAGCTCGGTGTCGACCCGGCCTGGTCGGGAAGAGGCGTGGCGGACGAGCTGGTCACGACCCTGAAGAGGACCCTGGCGGGAAAGGGCTACCGCAGCATGGAGGTCATGACGAGCCACACGGTGGTCTCGACGCACTTCTACGAGCGGCACGGCTTCCACCCGGATCCCACGGTCCAGTACATGCGCGCCCTGCTCTAGATGCGCCTCAGCGCAACCCTCCGGTAGCGTCGAGCAGACCGACGGCGGCGTCGAGCGCGCGCCCGGCGAACAGCGGGGAGAAGTCGGCGATCGCCCACCACTGTTCGAGCAGGCTCCGTGCCTCCTCGAGCCGTGCCGAGTCGCCCGAGAGCCGCCACAGGCGCACCGCGTTCTCCGCCGATGTCGCCGCGCCCGAGGGCGTCGGCTCGTCGCGCTCCTCGCGCGCACGCACTGGCAGGTCGGTCTTATCGTCGGTCATGTAGAGCGTGTCTTGGGACCCGAATCGTGCCAGCGCCTCGTCGTGAAGGGCGGCGGCCGTGGGGAGCAGGTCGTCGCGTCCGGCGATCTCCGCCGCCGTGAGGCACGCGGCCGACAGCGCGGCGGCGTCCTCCAGCAGCCGGACATCCTCCATGGAAGGGTCATCGAGGACGTGAGGCACGCCGTCGCCGCGGGCGGCGAGCGGGAGGAGGGCGTCGAGCGTCGAGAGCCCCGAGCGGGTGAGATGCGGGTCGTCGAACGAGGCGCCCGCCTCGAGAAGCCCTCTCGCGGCGAGGGCGTTCCACGAGACCACCAGGTTCGTGTCGGGCTCGGGCGTCGCGGCACCGGTCGCCACCGCCGCGTGGAAGAGGCCCCCGGAAGCGGCGAGGTCGCGTTCGAGGAACGCCGCGGTGCCGCGAGCCGCCGCCGCCCATTCCTCGCGCGGGTCGACGCCGTGCGCGCGGGCGAGGTCGCTCAACAGCAGCGCGGAGTCGTAGAGCGTCTTCTCGGGGGACGGCGCTGTCCAGTCCGCGCCTGCCGCGTATCGGAACGGACCGCCGCCGGCGTGGTCATACCCTCCACCACGGATGCGTCCCTCCAGCGAGCGCATGGCGTGGTAGCGGGCCTCCCCGTCGCCGAGAGAGTGCGCGAGCGCGAGCAGGAAACCGGTCACCGTCGACAACGGGAACTTCGGCACGGTGCCGAAACCGCCGTTCGTCTCGTCGGCCTCGCGCATCACGTACTCCGCCGCCCGCTCGACGACCGTGAGGTCGATGTCTCCCCTAGGGCGCGGCGCGGCCTGGTCGCGCAAGAACCCCTCGCCCGCCGCCGCCGCCTGCCGCACGCCCGCGCGATCGTCGCGCCATGAGTCCGCGACGGTCTCGAGCACGCCGATGAGGTCCGCGACATCCTCGCTCGCGTCGCGCGGGAGGTAGGTCTCTCCGAAGAACGGCCATCCCTCGGGCGTGAGGAAGACGGCGAGAGGCCAGCCCCCCGAACCCGACGTCGCCGTCACGTAGTCGAGGTAGACGGCGTCCACGTCCGGGCGGCAGACACGATCGACCATCACGGGGACGAATCGTTCGGCCAGCAGGCGGGCGACCGCGGTGTCCCCGAACGATCCGAGGCGCAAGGCGCGGCAACGCTCGCACGAGTGATATCCGATGGACGCGAAGAGCGGGCGGTCGAGATCGCGCGCCTCGGCGAACGCTGCGACTCCCCACCGCCGCCACGGGATGGGGCCCGCGGCGTGGGCCGCCAGGTACGGCGACACTGAGCCGCCGAGCGCGTCCGTGGAAGGCGCATTCTTGGTCACGAAAGGTTTGTCCCCCGAATGAGCGGTCCCGTTCGTCGGACGAACGGTGCTGAGACCTTCATCTTCGAGAACCTCCTACCGATTATCAGAGTATGAACGGTGACGCATCGGGCGTCGCCGGGACGGACTTCTGGAAGGAGGCGGAGCCATGAACGGCATCATGACCCTTAGGAACCCGGCTCCCGCCGTGGTGCACGTCGATGACAGTATCGCACCTCTCGTGCCTCGCTACCTCGCTCGGCGCGCGGACGACGCGCACGCCATGCGCGACGCGCTGGACTCCGGCGATCTGATGACCGCGAGGACCATCGGGCACAAGATGCGCGGCTCCGGCGGCGGCTACGGTTTCGACTACCTCACCGACCTAGGCGCCGAGGTCGAGGCGGCCGCGGTGCGCGGCGACCTCGTGACCCTGCGCGAGTGTGTGAGCGCGCTCGAGGAGTACCTGAGTCACGTGCGCGTCGAGTACGTCGCGTGATCCGCCCGGTCGTGACACGCCGGGGTTAGAATACTCGCCATCATCAACTCGATGGTGGAGGTGGTAGCCATGACCCTGCGGATCCGGATGCTCGTGCTCGCGGCGGCGGTCGTCGTTCTCGCGACGCTCGTCGGCTGCACTGGTGCCAAGAGCGGCTCAGGCGGCTCTTCCGTGTCGATCAAGGGCTTCGCCTTCGAACCCGCGAGTCTCAAGGTCGCCAAGGGATCGACCGTCGTCTGGACGAACAACGATTCTGTGGACCACACGATCATCGGCGAGGGCTTCAACAGCGGCCAGATCGCCCCCAGCTCGACGTTCAGATACAAGTTCGACAAGGCGGGTACTTACGACTACTCCTGCGGCATCCACCCGTCGATGAAAGGCCAGGTCATCGTCGAGTAGGGCGGGTCGTCGGGCTGTTCGCCGTCAGGCGGTCGCTTCGCGCGAAGCGCGGATGACGCCGAGCACGTCCTCGGCGTGTCCCTCGACCTTCACCTTCGGCCACACGTGCGCGATCGACCCGTCCGGTCCGACGAGGAACGTCGTGCGTCTCGCACTCACGCCGAGCACCTCCCGCGCTCCCCACGCGGCGATGGTCCGCTTCTCGGTGTCCGAGATCAGCGGGAACGTCAGATCGAAGGCGTCGATGAAACGTCGCTGCACCTCGGGCTTGTCCGCGCTCACGCCCACCACGAGGGCGTCGAGGGCCTCCAGGTCCACCGCATGGTCCTGGAAGTCCTTCGCTTCGTGGGTTCAACCAGGGGTGTTCGCCCGCGGGAAGAAGTACACGACGACCCATTTCCCTCTCGCCTGCGCGAGGTCGAACTCTCCGCCTCCGGTGACGGTCGCTGCCAGTGGCGGCGCGGCGTCGCCGACCCGCGGGAGTGCGCTCTCCGTCATCGTGACCTCCTCGGTCCTCTGCACTCGGGGGCGTGGGATCCTCTCGAAGGTATGTACCGCGACGCGCGTGCGCTAGACTGACGGTGTCCCCGGAAGCGTCGTAGGAGGCCGAGATGGACGAGTGCGAGCTGCGCAAGACGGCCGGGGAAGGCGTCTTCTCGTGCGACACTGGCGATTGCGTCTTCTGGAGACTCGCAGGCCACCTCGACCTCGCGGAGTGGCCCGACTCGGGGTGCGCCGTTCAGTACTTCGATCTTCTCGGCGAAGGCGGCAGCGACGTCGCCGCCTGGTTGCTCAGCGTGAAGGAACGCGTCGAGCTCCTCCCGCAGGCCGGCAGCTAGGAGGTCGAGGGATGTCCGAAGTGCGGCACGTCGTGATCCTCGGCTCGGACATGCGCGCGGGCTGTTGAGGCCCACCGTCGGCGTCCCGTGCGGACACCGGTTCGATGCGCGAAGAGGCGGCGGACGCCGCCGCCAGGGTCTCGGCGCGCTTCGGCGACCGGGTCCGCGTGACGTACTTGGACACGTGCGAGCCCGCCATCGAGGACCATCCGTACGCGCGACCCTTCACCTTGCTCGGTCCGGCGGCGCTTCCCATCGTCTTCATCGACGAGGAGCCCGCCGTCTTCCGCTCGGCGGACCCCGGGGAGATCATCGCGATCCTCGAGGGGTGACCGGTCCGGCCGGGGCGGCGTACCATGGCAGGATGCGCTACCTGGTCGACGGATACAACGTGACGAAAGGCGACCCCGCCACCCGTGACCTTCCCATCGAGGGACAACGGACGGCACTGGTGGCGCGTCTCGCGACGCGAGGCCGCGACCTGCTCGGCTCGGGCGACGTGCTCGTGGTCTTCGACGGGAGGGCCGGACTCGGCGGCGGCGAGCGCCAGGGCGCGGTGTCCGTCCGTTACTCGCGGGACGAGTCCGCGGACGAGCTCATCGTCCGCGTCGCGCGCGAGGCGGTCTCGGCGTTCGCGCTCGTCACCTCCGACCACGAACTTGCGCAGAGGGCGGCCGATGCGGCGGAGGTCGCGGTCGAGGTGCGCGGACGCGAGTCGGTCTACGGGGGAGCGAAACCGCGCCGGCGCCGCGCGGGACGTCCGGGTCGGGACGAGGAGTCGCCGCCCGATGCGAGCGCCATCACGAAGGAACTGAAGGACCTTTGGCTCTCGAAGGAGGAGTGATCGTGCGCGGGGTCTTCGTCAACATCGTCACGGTGCTCGCCGGCACGGCGGTCGGGCTCGGGTTCGGCCGCCTCATCCACGAGCGCTTCCGTACGATCGCGATGACCGCGATGGGCCTGGCGACGCTGGCCATCGGCATGAAGATGGCGATCTCGACCCACAACCCCGTCATCCTGGTGGGGAGTCTCGTCGTCGGCAGCATCATCGGCGAGGCGGCGGGCATCGAGCGCCGTCTCGAGTCGTTCGGCGAGTGGCTGCAGCGCGTCGTGCACGGGAGCGCGCTGCTCGCCCCGTCTCCCGACCGGCACGGGCACACGCTCGTCGAGGGGTTCGTCACCGCCAGCCTGCTCTACTGCGTCGGCGCGATGACGATCCTCGGGTCGATCAAGGACGGACTGGGAGACCCGACGCTGCTCTACCTGAAGGCGACGATGGACGGCGTCGCCTCGATCGCGCTCGCCTCGACGCTCGGCGTCGGCGTCGGCTTCTCGGTGATCCCGATCCTGGCGATCCAGGGCGGTCTCGCCCTTGGGGCGCACGCCGTGCAGCCGTACCTCACTCCCGCGGTCATCCGTGAGCTGTCGGCCGCCGGCGGGACGCTCATCCTCGCCATCGGTCTCGACTTGGCGAAGGTCAAGCGGCTGCCGGTCGGGAACATGCTCCCAGCGATACTCGTCGCCGCCGTCGCGGGATGGTTCTGGGGGTAGCGTCCTACGGCGCCTCGCGCCACCCCTGGACGGCGAACGCGTTCGGGCACAGGCCGTTCAACACGCACGCGCCGCAGACCGGCCGCTTGGCGTCGCATACGGCGCGGCCGTGTTCGATGAGCCGGTAGGTGACGCGGAACCACTCCTTGCGCGGCAGCAGCGCCATCAGGTCCCGCTCGACCTTGACCGGGTCCTTCTCCGACGACAGTCCTAGCCGGTGGGCGAGCCGCGACACGTGCGTGTCGACCGCGATGCCCTCCACCTTGCCGAAGAGGTTGCCGAGCACGACGTTGGCGGTCTTGCGCGCGACGCCGGGGAGGGTCAGCAGCTCCTCCATCGTGTCGGGGACCGTGCCGCCGTGCTCCTCGAGAACGAGTCGCGCGGCGCCGATGACGTTGCGGGTCTTGTTGCGGAAGAAGCCGGTCGGCCGGAGGTCGCGCTCGAGGTCGGCGGGATCGGCGCCGGCGAACGAGGCGACCGTCGGGTACTTCGGGAACAGCGCCGCCGTGACCTCGTTCACCTTCCGGTCGGTGCACTGCGCGGAGAGGATCACCGCCACGAGCAGGTGGAAGTCGGTGTCGTACGAGAGCATGATCCGCGCGCCGGGGTAGAGCCCGGTGAGCCGCCGGTCGATCTCGAGCGCCCGTTCTCCGACATCCATCGCGTCCTCCCGGTTCTCCGGCCATCTTACGGCCATCCACCGACGGCGTCTTGCCCGTTCCCGTTGCCTGCGGTGCAATGGTGTCTGCCGTATGTCAGCCCGTCGGGGCATCCCGCGGCCGCTTGTGTCGAGAAGGAGCCGGGATGCTGTTCCGCGAAGGACCCGTGATCGCGCCCGCGACCGTCGCGCCCGAGGCCTGGGCCGCCGCGTTCGCTCCCGAGCGGGGAGCGCTGGTGCTCGCTCCGGGTTCGTCCAGCGGCTGGCTCGGCGGACTCACCCTCGTCGCGTGCGATCCCGAGTGGAGCCGCTTTCCCGCAGGCGACGACACGTCGCCCTACTCCCCGAGCGAGGCCTTGAGCGGGGCGGGGAGTGCTCTCGATGAGGTCCTGGGCTCCCGGGACGGGGAGGGGTTGTGCGCCGTCCTGCTGACCTACGAGGGGGCGGCGACGGTCGCGCGGTTCCGGCGCGGTCTCGCGCGGACTCCCGGCGGTTGGCGGGCGTGGGGAGATTGGCGTGGCGGGACGCCGCCGCAGCCGGTGGAGGCCCTACCGCTTCCGGCATCGGCGCCTCTCCTGCTCGACGCGGCTTCCGATCTCGATGCGGGGTCGTTCATGCGAGGCGTCGAGGCGGTGAGGGAGGCCGTCCTCGCGGGCGACGTCTACGTGCTCAACCTGACGCGTCGGGTGACGGGTGTCCCGGCGGCATCCCCCGGCGTCCTGTTCGCTTCGATGCTGGAGCGCACCTCGGCATCGATGGCCGCGTCGTGGGTCATGCCCGATCGCGCTCTGATCTCGGCGTCGCCGGAGCGGTTCCTCTCACTCGGGCGGGGGCTGGTGACGGTCGAGCCCGTGAAGGGGACGAGGCCGCGTCACTCCAGCCCGGAGCGCGACGCCGCCGCCATGTCAGAACTCTCGGCGTGCGAGAAGGAACTGGCCGAGCACGTGATGGTCGTCGACCTCGAGCGCAACGACCTCGGCCGGGCGTGCTCGCCCGGGAGCATCGTCGTCTCGCCGCTCGCCATGCTCGTGTCGACACCCTACTGCCACCAGCTCGCGAGCCGGGTCGGCGGGCGGCTCGCGGACGGGTCCGGATGCGCCGAGCTGCTCGCCGCGACGTTCCCTTGCGGTTCTGTCACGGGAGCGCCGAAGAGGTCGGCGATGTTGCACATCTCTGAGCTGGAGTCCGGTCCGCGAGAGGAGTACACGGGGAGTCTTCTGGTGGCCGTTCCCGGCAGGCTCGATTCCTCCGTGCTGATCCGCTCGCTGGTGGTGCGTGGAGACGAGGCGGTCTACGGAGTGGGCGGCGGGATAACGATCGATTCCGACCCGCTGCTGGAGTGGGAGGAGACGATCGTGAAGTCGATCCCGGCATGCGGCGCGGCCGCGGCGATTGACCCCGCCCCGCTTGGGAGATAGTCTCGTCCGACACCCCGCCCGGTCTCCGGTGCGGGGCCGTCGTGCTGCTTTGAAGGGACGCCCGTGCCGCCGCTGCGATCCATAATGGAGAGACTCCGCCTCGCTCCCGCGTTCGCCCGGGCGGCGGCGATGCTCGCCGCCGGTGACGATTGCTCGCTCGCCCTTCCCGGGCTCGTGCGGCCGGTCGTGACCGCGGCGCTGTACGCGTCGAGTCCGCGCCCGACGCTCGTCGTCGTGCCGGGCGAGGAGGCCGCCGAGCGATTCGTGCGCCAGGTCGCGGCGTATCTGCCGCGCGACGTGGTACTGCCGCTGCCGACGAGGCTCGACATGCCGTGGTCGCGCGAGCCGGCCGACCTGGAGCGCGCCGGCAGGCGCGGCAGGGCGCTCTACGCGCTCGACCGCGGACGCGACGCCCTCGTCGTGACTTCCGCCCGCGCGCTGCTGCGCCGCTTGCCTCCGCCCGGTGCGCAGGTCTTCGACCCGGTCCTGCTCGCCCCCGGCGCTCCTATCGACCTCGACGCGACGATCGAGCGGCTGGCGCGCATGGGCTACGAGCGGTTGCCGAGGGCGGAGAGCCGCGGCGAGTTCGCGGTGCGCGGGGGCATCCTCGACGTCTTCCCGTCGGACGCCGCGTATCCCGTCCGGGCCGAGTTGTCCGGCGACGAGGTCGAGAGCCTCGTGCGATACGTCTCCTCGACGCAACAGGCGGTCGGTCCTTCGGGTCCGGTGGAGGTCTTCCCTTGCCGCGAGGTCCGTCTCGGCACGCGCGCCGCGCAGAGCGCGCGCCGCGCGTTCGGGGAGCGCGCCCGCGAAGACGAGGGACTCGCTCGCGACCTCGAGCGTATCGACGCGGGGATCTGCTTCGACGGAGTGGAGGGCTATCTGCCCCACCTGTACAAGGAGACCGCGACCGTCATCGGGTACGTCTCTCCCGCCACGCTCGTGGTGGTCGCCGAGCCGCGCGCGATCTTCGACGACATGGTGCGCGGTCACGAGGACCTCACTACCCGCGCGAGCGCCGCCGGGCGCAGGGTCGACGAGGGGTTCGTCGCTCCGGGGTCGGTCGATCTCGGTGGGCGCCAGCGCATCACCTACCTCTCGCTGCTGCGGGCGGGCGGCGCGGTCGACGGCGAGATCGCCGCGCGGCGGCCGGAGGTCGCCGGAGGCGAGGAAGCGTTCGTCTCGGGGGTCCGCGCGCTGCTCGACACCGACCATCGCGTGCTGGTGGCGGCGCGCGATCGAGCGGGTCGTGAGCGCCTGGCGGTCGCGCTGACCGGCGCCGGCATATCCGTGGAGGACGCGCGCGCCGAAGACGGGCTGCGTGCGGGCGTCGCCGCGCTCGCGGTCGCCGACATCCCCGCGGGCTACGTCGTGCCGGACGCCCGGCTCGCCGTCGTGAGCATGGAGGACGTCTTCCCGCGGGCGCGAAGGGCCGCGGGTGGCGCGGTCAACGCCGCGGACCTCACCTTCTCGTTCAAGCCGGGCGACCACGTCGTCCACGCCGTCCACGGCATCGCGCTCCTAGTCGGCATCGTGCGCCAGACGGTCGCCGGGGTGGACCGCGACTACCTCCTCCTCGAATACGCGAAGGGGGACAAGCTCTACGTTCCCGTCGAGCAGATCGACCGGGTCACGCGCTACGTAGGTCCGGACGGCGGTGCTCCGAAGGTCACTCGGCTGAACACCGCCGACTGGTCGCGCGCGACGCGCGGGGCCCGCGCGGCCGCCCGCAAGCTCGCCTTCGACCTCGTCGACCTCTACGCGAGGCGCGCCACCGTCACCGGTTTCGCGTTCTCGCCCGACACGCCCTGGCAGATGGAGATGGAGGCGGCTTTCCCCTTCGAGGAGACGCCCGACCAGCTCGCCGCGATAGCGGACGTCAAGTCGGACATGGAATCGGAAGAACCGATGGACAGGCTCGTGTGCGGCGACGTCGGCTACGGGAAGACCGAGGTCGCTATCCGCGCGGCGTTCAAGGCCGCTCAGGACGGCAAGCAGGTCATCGTCCTGTGCCCGACGACCATCCTCGCTCAGCAGCACTTCACGACCTTCTCCGAGCGGTACGCGCCGTTCCCGGTCCGTGTCGAGGTCCTCTCCCGGTTCCGCTCGAAAGCCCAGCAGGCCGACGCGCTCGCCGGGTTCGCCGCGGGGAGCGTGGACGTGCTGATCGGCACCCATCGCTTGCTTTCACAAGACGTGGGGCCGCACGACCTCGGGCTGGTCGTCATCGACGAGGAGCAGAGGTTCGGCGTCGGTCACAAGGAGCACATGAAGCACCTGCGCGAGCAGGTCGACGTCCTCACGCTCACGGCGACCCCGATCCCGCGCACGCTGCAGATGTCCCTGTCGGGCGTGCGCGACCTGTCGGTCATCGACACGGCCCCGCCGAACCGCTTCCCGGTCGCCGTGCACGTGGGCGAGTGGGACGCCGAGGTCGTCGGTCCGGCGATACGCCGCGAGATCGAGCGTGGCGGGCAGGTCTACTACGTGAG
Organism: Coriobacteriia bacterium; assembly: GCA_041658765.1. Classification (NCBI taxonomy): domain Bacteria; kingdom Bacillati; phylum Actinomycetota; class Coriobacteriia; species Coriobacteriia bacterium. Next base: position 81,015 of record JBAZZO010000004.1, read on the forward strand.
CAACCGCGTCGGGACGATCGACGACGCGGCGCGCCGCGTCTGCGCACTCGCCCCCGAGGCCCGCGTCAGCGTCGCGCACGGTCAGATGTCCGAGCGCGAGCTCGAGCGCGTGATGGAGTCCTTCTCAGCCGGCCGCACGGATATCCTCGTCTCGACCACGATCGTGGAGAGCGGCATCGACAACCCGCACACGAACACGCTGGTGATCGAGGACAGCGAGCGTCTCGGTCTCGCGCAGCTCTACCAGCTCAAGGGCAGGGTGGGACGCAGTCACGTCAAGGCGTACGCGTACTTCCTCTTCCCGAGCGCGCATCGTCTCACCGATCCCGCCTACGAGCGGCTGACCGCGATCCGGGACAACGCCGATCTCGGGAGCGGCATGAAGGTCGCCCTGCGCGACCTCGAGATCCGCGGCGCGGGGAGCCTGCTCGGCGCCGAGCAGCACGGCAACCTCTCCGCGGTTGGCTTCGACCTCTACGCGCAGATGCTCAAGGAGGCGGTCGCCGAGGCGAGGGGCGAGGCGGTCTCGACGCTGCCGGAAGTGCGCGTGGACATCCCGGTGCCCGCCTTCCTGCCCGACGACCACGTCCCCGACGTGGACGAGCGGGTGGCCTTCTACCGGCAGCTGGCGGGAGCCCCGACCCCCGAGGCCGTCGAGCGCGTCGCCTCGCGCCTCCGCGAGCGTCACGGACCGCCGCCGCCGCCCGCCGCGGCGCTTCTAGCGGTGGCGCGCATCCGCGCGCTCGCCATAGGCCTCGGCGTTGCGAACATCGCGTACGCGCGCCGTCGCGTCGTCGTCAAGCCCGTCACCCTCGACGGCGCGCAGCGAGGCGCGCTGGCGGCGTCGCGCAACGCGGTCTATCTCGAGCGGGACCGCTCGGTGAGCTTCGTCGACGACGGCGCCGAGGGTCCCGTGCAGGCCACGCTCGACGCTCTCAATGCTATACTGTCCGTCGTTGAATCCGCCTGACATGTTCTCCGGAGAGGAACTCGAATGAAGCCGTGGTCCAGACTCATGGCCATCGCGCTCGCAGTGACCCTGGTCGCCACGGTGAGCGGCTGCTCCAAGAAGGACGTCGCCGGTACCGTGAACGGTGAGGTCATCAAGAAGAGCGAGGTCGAAGAGCAGATCGCCCAGATCAAGAAGCAGTACCCGCAGATGTTCACCGGCGCCGACGGCGAGGCCCGGATCGCGGACTTCCGCAAGCGCATCATCGACAACATGGTGACGGAGATCCTCGTCCGCCAGGCCGCGAAGGACGCAGGGATCAAGGTCTCCGACAAAGAGGTCGACGCCCAGGTCACCGAGCTCAAGCGCGGCTTCCCGAACGAGAAGGCCTTCCTCGCCCAGATCCAGAAGGCCGGTATGACCCTTGAGGGCCTTCGCGACCAGGTGCGCGACCAGCTCATCACCCAGAAGCTCCTGAAGAACCTCACCTCGAAGGTGAAGGTCTCCGAGGCCGACATCTCCAAGTACTACGAGACCAACAAGACGCAGTTCAAGGAGGACGCGGCGATCCACGCGCGTCACATCCTCTTCAAGCAGAGCGACAAGGCGACGGCGCAGCGCGTCCTCGGCCAGATCCGGGGGGGCGCGGACTTCGCGGCCCTCGCGCGGCAGTACTCGCAGGACACCGCGACCAAGTCGCGCGGCGGCGACCTCGGGTGGCCGACCACGCCGTTCGTGGCCGAGTTCCAGGCGGCCGCCGACCGGCTGCAGCTGGGTCAGGTCTCCGACCTCGTGCTGACGCCGTTCGGATGGCACATCATCAAGATCATCGAGAAGCGCCCCGCCCGTCAGCAGACGCTCGCGCAGGTGAAGGAGCGAATCAAGTCGATCCTCCTGCAGGAGAAGCAGGCCGAAGTCTACCAGAAGTTCATCAACGCGCTGAAGAAGAAGGCGAAGATCCAGCTGGCGAAGTAGCCCGCGGCGGCGTCTTGAGGGGGGCGGACGTGGGCTCGATCTCCATCGTCGGACTCGACGAGCGCGACGGTGTCTTGAGCGCGGCGGCGGTCGAGAGGCTTCGCCGCTCGGAGCGCGTGCTCGTCCCTTCCACGACCGGGCGAGTCGCCGACGCACTGTCCGCAGCCGGGGTCGTGACCACCGGATACGCCGATGTCGGCGTATCCGAGGGCGCGTCATCGTTCGAGATCGTCTCCGGGATACTCGCTCTTGCCCGCGACCACGATGTCAGCATCGCCAGCGTGGGATACCCGCTCCTGCGAGAAGGGGTCGTATCGGGCCTGCTCGCGAGGGCCGGCAGAGGAGTCGAGATCTTCCCGGCCGACTCGCCCTCGCAGGTCGTGTTGCTCGCGCTCGATGTCGACGTGACCGCCGACCTCGACATCATCGATGCTCGCAGCCTGCGCTCGGCCGACCTCCGACGAGACGGTCATCTGGTCGTCACCGAGGTGCGCGGCCAGGGCGCGCTCGGCCGTGTGGCCGAACGGTTGGCGCAGTCCTTCCCGGTCGAACACCCTGCCGTCGTCGCCGACTGCCAGACCGACGGGGCGATCCGTCTCGAGATGACGAGCCTGTCAGACCTCGCTTCCGCGAACGCTTGCGAGGACGCGGTCGTCTACGTCCCGCCGGTGCGCGTGCCGGCCCCCGGCGGATTCGACGAGCTGGTGCGCATCATCCGCTTGCTGCGCGGCCCCGGCGGGTGCCCTTGGGACCTCGAGCAGACCCATCGGTCCCTGCGGCAGAACATGATCGAGGAAGCGTACGAGGCGGTCGCCGCGATCGAGTCCGGCGACGACTCGGCCCTCGCGGACGAACTGGGTGACGTGCTGCTCCAGATCATGCTCCACTCGAGGATGGGCGAGGAGGACGGCACGTTCACCATCGATGACGTGGTGAGCGGGATCACCGCCAAGCTGCGCCGCCGCCATCCGCACATCTTCGGCTCGGCCAGCGCCGGCACCGCTTCCGAGGTCATCGCGCGCTGGGACCAGCTCAAGCGCGAGGAGCGTGCGGGAGAGGGCGTCCTCGACGGAGTGCCCGATGCCCTGCCGTCGCTCATGTACGCGCAGAAGATCTCGCGGCGCGCGGCCGCGGCGGGTTTCGAATGGGAGACCGTCGACGACGTGTGGGAGAAGGTACACGAGGAGATCGACGAGTTGAAGGCCGCGGCCCCCGGCACGCCCGAGGTCGAGGACGAGCTCGGGGACCTGCTGTTCACGGTCGTCAACGTGGCCCGCAAGCTCGGCGTCGACTCCGAGACGGCCCTGCGGGGCACTTGCGAGAAGTTCCGGCGGAGGTTCGCGGACATGGAGGCGCAGGCGCTCGAGCGCGGCGTCGAGCTGTCCGAGACCGACGCGAGCACGATGGAGGAGTTCTGGAAGAGCGCGAAGCAAAAGGAGCGGGCTGAAGGGAGCCGGACACGATGAGCTACATCACCGACATCTTGGCGCGAGAGGTCCTCGATTCGCGCGGCAATCCGACCGTCGAGGTCGAGGTCGAGCTCGACGACGGCGCCCTCGGGCGAGCCGCGGTGCCGTCGGGCGCCTCCACCGGCGCCTTCGAGGCGATCGAGCTGCGCGACACGGATTCGGGACGCTACCTCGGCAAAGGCGTTCTCACGGCGGTCGGCAACGTCAACGATCTCGTCATGCCCGAGCTGCTCGGGATGGACGCCAGCGACCAGCGCGCGATCGACGCCGTGCTGCTCAATCTCGACGGGACGCCGAACAAGGCCCGGCTCGGCGCGAACGCCGTGCTCGGCGTCTCGCTGGCCGTCGCCAAGGCGTCGGCGGCGTCCTTCGGCATGCCGCTCTACTCCTACGTCGGCGGCGCGAACGCTCACACGCTGCCCGTCCCGATGATGAACATCCTCAACGGCGGCGCGCATGCGGACAACAACGTCGACCTGCAGGAGTTCATGGTCATGCCGGTCGGCGCCGCCACCTTCGCCGAGGGGCTTCGCATCTGCGCCGAGGTCTACCACACCCTCAAGGGCGTGCTGAAGAAGCGCGGGCTCTCCACCGGTGTCGGTGACGAAGGGGGATTCGCTCCCGACCTGGGCAGCAACGAGGAGGCCCTGACGGTCATATCCGACGCGGTGAAGGCGGCAGGCTACTCTCTCGGCGACCAGGTCGTCTTCGCGCTCGACCCGGCGTCCACCGAGTTCTACAAGGACGGGAAGTACGTCCTGGCGGGAGAGGGCCGCGAGCTGACCTCGGCCGAGATGGTCGAGTACTACGCGGGTCTCGTCGACCGTCACCCCATCGTCTCGATCGAGGACGGGATGGCCGAGGAGGACTGGGACGGCTGGAAGCTGATGACCGAGCGGCTCGGTTCCAAGATCCAGCTCGTCGGGGACGATCTGTTCGTCACGAACGTCGAACGGCTGCGCCGCGGCATCTCGTCCGGTGTCGCGAACTCGATCCTGATCAAGTTGAACCAGATCGGCTCGCTGACCGAGACGCTGGAGACCATCGAGACCGCGAAGCGGGCGGGATACACGTGCGTGATCTCGCACCGCTCCGGTGAGACCGAGGACACGACGATCGCCGACCTCGCGGTCGCGGTGAACGCCGGACAGATCAAGACGGGAGCGCCAGCCCGCAGCGACCGGGTCGCGAAGTACAATCAACTCATGCGCATCGAGGAGGAACTGGGCGACTCGGCGGTCTACCCAGGCATGGCCGCGTTCTACAACCTCGGTCGCTAGAGGCCGGGAAGAGGGGCACGGGAGGATGACGAAAGACCGCGAACTGGGGTCGACGTACCTCCTCGGCGTGCCGTTCGAGTCGACGATCGCGCGTCGGGAGCGTCTCGCCGACAACTACGACATCGACTTCGGGCAGGAGCGTATCTTCCCGGAGCTGCTCGCCGCCGTGCTCGAGGAGGTGCCCGAAGGCGCGGACGTGCTCGAGGTCGGCGCCGCCACGGGCCTCGCGACCAGGCCGTTGCTGGGGCGCGCGGGCACCGTCACCGCGATGGAGCCCTCCGCGGGGATGCTGCGGCGCCTGCTCGCGAGCGACGTCGCCGACTCTCCCAAGCTCAGGACGATCAAGGGCCTCGTGGAGGAGCTGCCCGCGCTGCCGTCGTTCGACGCCGCCGTCGTCACGTTCACGCCGCGTCGCGGCGTCGCTCTCGCTCGGCTCCTCACGGAGCTCGGGAAAAGGGTCCGGGACCGCGTCGTCATGATGCTCGACGAGGACCGCTCGCTCGACTGGGCGTATCTGGCCCGCGGGGCGGCGGCGCAGGGATTCGACGTGACGCTGAGGATCGTCTCGACCGCCGACTCGCGGCGTCACGCCGTGCTGCTGATCGCGCGTCTGCACGGAGCCGTGGTACCGGAGCAGGGAGCGGAGCCCGAGGACGAATGGGCGGTCGATGCCCGCGAGATAGCTGTGCCCTTCCCGGCGCCGCGCGGAGCGGCGACTCGGCTCATACGCTACTTCCTTGCCGGGGGAGACCGCGCCGTGTTGGTGCGCACCGATCCCGAGGGCGTGGACCGGCTCTACGGCAACCTGCGGACCGCCGTCCATCGGCTCGGCCGCAGCGAGCTCACTGTCCGTCGCGACGGAGACGCAGTGCAGGTCGTGCGTCTCCCGCGTGCCGGCGACCGCGAGCGGCTCTCCGACGCGGACGAGCTGCCCTGACTCCTCCCGGAGGTGGGGCCATGCGCCGCACCCGCATCGTCGCCACGATCGGCCCGGCCTGCGAGTCGCCGGAGATGCTCGACCGTCTTCTCGCAGCGGGGATGGATGTCGCGCGCCTCAACGCCTCCCACGCCGGCCCGGGGGAGCTCGATGCGCGGCTGCTCGCCGTGCGCGAGGCGGAAGAGCGCGCGGGACGCCCGGTCGCGGTCATGCTCGATCTCGGCGGACCGAAAGTGAGGGTCGGGGACGTCGGTGAAGGCACGGTCCTCGTCGCGGGGACGAGATTCGACCTCGTCGCGGGGGAGTGTCCCGGATCCGCGACCCAGGCCTGTGTCACGTACGCCGACCTCGCCAGCGACCTGACCGCGGGGGACCGCGTGCTGATCGACGACGGGCGGATCGCGCTGGTGGTGGAGTCGACGGCGCCGGGCCGGGTGAGCACGAGGGTCGAGACGGGCGGGCCGCTCTCGAGTCGCAAGGGCGTGAACGTCCCCGGTGTGACGTTGGCCGTGGACGCGATCACGGCGAAGGACGCCGCCGACCTGGCGTGGGGACTCGCCGCCGGAGTCGACCTCGTGGCGATGTCGTTCGTGCGGGAGCCCGGAGACCTCGATCGGCTGCGAGCGCTCATGGGCGAGCGTCGACTCCCGATCGTCGCGAAGATCGAGAAGCACGAGGCGGTCGAGCGCCTCGGGTCGATCGTCGAGGTGGCGGACGCGATCATGGTCGCGCGCGGCGACCTCGGGGTCGAGACGTCGCCGGAACGGGTCCCGCTGGTGCAGCGGCGCATCATCACAGCCTGCCGCGACCGGGGCGTCCCGGTCATAGTCGCGACGCAGATGCTCGAGTCGATGGTGTCGGCGCCGCGCCCGACCAGGGCCGAGGCGTCCGACGTGGCCAACGCCATCTTCGAGAGGGTGGACGCGGTGATGCTCTCCGGGGAGACGGCGGTGGGCGCTCATCCCGTGGAGGCCGTCGAGACGATGGCACGCATCGCCGCGGCGGCGGAAGAGGAGTTCACGCCGGCCGGACCGCTCCCGTCCCGTGGCGGCAGCGTGACCGAGGCCGTGAGCGCGGCGGCCTGTGAACTCGCCGCCGACCTTCGGTTGGCGGCGATCGTGACGGCGACCGAGTCCGGGGCGACCTCTCGCGCGGTCGCGCGGCATCGGCCGTCGACCCCGGTCCTCGCGCTCACGCCGGATCCGCGCGTCGCCAGGGCGCTGATGCTCGTATGGGGCGTCACGCCCCGGGTCGTGGCGCCCTCCGATTCGGTCGAGCACATGGCCGCGCTCGCGGCGAAGGCCGCCGCGGAGTATGGGCTGGCGCGGTCCGGCGACCTCATCGCACTGACGGCGGGCGTGACGGTCAACCGGCCGGGCACGACGAATCTCGTCGAGGTCATCCCCGTCCCCTAGGGGCGCGGAGATCGTGGTCGCCGCAGGTAAGGGACGGTGTGTACCCTTGACCTCGCGTAGAGGTCGAGATTTCTCGTAGCCTGTGATAGGATGCGCTCGGGCGCCGTGTTGCGGCGCATCGACGATATCGCCGGCCTTCACCCAGGACGATCACCCCATGGCAGCCAGACCACCATCGCGGCAAGGGGCCAAGGCGAGGAGCACGCGGAAGTCCGCGGGTCGGACTGACGCGGCCCCGCGGTCGCGCTCGCCGCGCGTCCCGGGTGCAGCCGGCGCCCCCCGAGCGAACGCTTCGCGCGGACGCGGGAGATCCGTGGCCGCGCCGGTCCTGCTCGTGGCGGCAGTCGCCCTGGCGGTGTGGGCGCTCTTCCCGACCGTGCGCATGGGTGTCTCCGAGCGGGCGCAGCGAGCCGCTCTTCAGAGCGAACTCGACGGGCTGCAGCGCCGCAACGACACGCTGCGGCGACAGGTCGACCGCCTCAAGACCCCCGAAGGCGTCGAGCAGGTCGCTCGCACGAGCCTGGGGATGGTCCGCCCGGGCGAGCGCGCCTACATCGTCGCGGGGACGACCGCCTCCCGCGAGGCCTCTCCGGCATCGAAGGACGCCTCCTCGAGCGCTCGAGCGAGCTGGCTCGGAGCTCTCGCGCGTCTCGTCGGTCTCGGGCGGTGACGCCTTGTCCTGTGACGAGACGGTCGTCGCCGCGCAGCTCGGACGGCGGCCCAGGGGTAGCTGGAGGGTCGCGTCGCGCTGCCCGCACGGCAATCCGTCCGTGATCGCCACCGCCCCGCGGTTGAAGGAGGGCGAGCCGTTCCCCACGACGTTCTGGCTCACGTGTCCCGATATGGTCGCGGCCGTCGGCGCTTTGGAGTCCGCCGGTGGCGTCGCCGAGTGGGCCTCGCGTCTTGCGCACGATCCCTCGCTCGCCCGGCGGGCGCTCGAGGCGGATGAGGAGTACCGCAGGATCCGGGACGCGGAGGGCGGGGTGCCCGGGCCAAAGGACGTCGGCACCGCCGGTCAACGCGACCCGCTGCGGACGAAATGCCTGCACGCACATGTCGCGGCGGCGCTCGCGGGCATCTCCGACCCCGTCGGCGAGGCGGTGCTCTCCGGACTCGCGGACGGTTGCGCCGACGCCGCCTGCGGATCGCGACGGTCCTGACGTGCGCGTCGCCGCGATCGACATCGGCACGGTCACGACGCGTCTGCTCGTGGCGGACGTCGAGCGAGGTACGCTGACCGAGGTCGAGCGGGGACTCGCGTTCACGCACCTCGGAGAGGGGATGACCTCCAGCCGGCTTCTCGCGGACGCGGCCGTCGCCCGCGTGACGGCCGCGGTCGGGGTGTTCGCGAAGCGGGCGCGCGAACTCGGCGCCGTCTCCGTCACGGCGGCGGCCACCTCCGCCGCACGAGACTCGTCGAACGCCGGCGTTCTCGTCGCACGGGTCGCGCGGGAGGGCGTCGACCTGCGCGTCATCCCCGGGGACGAGGAGGCCCGTCTCTCGTTCGCGGGCGCCACGTACGATCTCGACGGAGAGGGCCTTCTCGTCATCGATCTCGGTGGAGGTTCGACCGAACTGGTCCTCGGACGCGCGTGGGCCCACGGGGACGCTCGCCACACCGAGGTGGTCGCGGCGCGCTCCTTCGACGTGGGCTCCCGTCGCGTGACCGATCTCTTCCTCTCTTCGGACCCGCCCTCGACCGAGGAGCTCCTTTGCGCGAGGGAGTGGGTAGCGGCCGAGATGCGCGGATACTTCGAGGCTCTCCCGCAACCGCCTCGCGTCGCGGTCTCCCTCGCCGGCACGGCCACGAGCCTCGTGGCCATCGACCGGGCCATGGGAACGTACGATCCCGCCGCCGTCCACGGCTGTGTCCTCTCCCGCGACGACGTGGCGCGGCTCGCGGCGCGGCTCGCCGCGCTCACACTCGCCCATCGCGAGCAGGTCGTCGGTTTGGAGCCCGAACGCGCGGGCGTTATAGTTGCTGGTGCGCTCGTCCTCGAGGTCGTCCTGGGCTTGGCGGGTCTCGGGGAGACCGTCGTCTCGGAGCACGACATCCTGTACGGTCTCGCGCTCGATGAGGCCGGCGGGCGCGGGTAGCGCGGGCCGATGGCGGAACCGGTAGACGCGGCGGTCTTAAAAACCGCTTCCTTCGGGAGTGGGGGTTCGATCCCCTCTCGGCCCACCAAGAGTTGCTGTCCGGCGCCTCACCCGTCCGCGTGAGGGGACCGATGCGAGACACAAGGGAGGTCGGGCCGGTGAGTGACGCCGTGGCGCGCTTGTACCAGGCGTTCGTGAGCCAGGACCCGGCAGGGGCCATCGCGGTCGTCGAGGAGGCGAAGGGCGCCGGCGCGCAGCGCGGGGCTCTCTTCGACGACCTCTACGCCCCCTCGCTCGCCATGCTCGGCGGCGCCTGGGCGTCCCGGGCGCTCGACGAGGTCGCCTTCGCGCAGGCCTCGGTCGTCGCGGAGCAGATCGGCCCCTTCGTCGTGCCGCCCGCGGCCGCTCCCGACACCGGGATCACCATCGTCGTCGGTTGCGCGGCCTCAGACCGTCACGACATCCGCAAGAACGTCATCGCCGCCGCGCTCAAGGAAGCCGGCCACCGCGTCGTCGACCTCGGCGCCGACGCGCGTCCGACCGAGTTCGTCGAGAAGGTGGCGCAGACGGGCGCGCGGATAGCGATCGTGTGCGCCGAGCTCACCGGGACCGTCGCGTCGGTGCGGCGGGTGCGCGAGCTGCTCGCCGCGGACGGCCGCGACGACGTCGTGGTCCTAGCGGCCGGAGGTCCGTTCGACGCGGATGGGAAGATCGCGCGCGAACTCGGCGCCAACGGTGTCGTGCTCGGAGCCGAGAGCGCGCTGCGTCTGGTGGCGCGCATCGCGAGCGACCTCTTCGCGCCACGGCCGGACGAGGACGCCTGAGTTGGCGCCGTCGCGGTCGTCCCAGACCCGTCTCGCCGAAGGACTCGCCCGCCAGGGTCAGATCGACCCTGCAGTCGACGCGTGCTTCCAGGGACTGCGTCTCGACGAGCGCGACGTGCTCGCGCACTGCCTTCTGGCGGAACTCATGCTCGCGGGGGACTTCTACGACGAGGCGATCGCGGAGGCGACACTCGCCATCGAGTTCGACCCCGACTGCGCGCCGGCGTACCTCGCTCTCGGTCTCGCCTACGATCGTCGTGGCGGCATGTGGGACCAGGCGGTGCTCGTCTGGCACGAGCTCGCGGAGGTCGTGCCTGACCTCGTGACCGCGCACGTGCAGCTCGGCGAGGCGTTCTGGGCGGCCGCCTTCGAGGAGGAAGCCGTCGAGGCATGGCGAGCCGCGCTCGCGCTCGACCCGAAGGAGCCGCGCGCGACGTACAACCTCGCGGTGGCCGCGCTCGAGCGCGAGGGGATGGCGACCGCGCTCCCGCAGTTCCGCAAGGCGGGGGAGCTCGATCCGAGCCAGGACGAGCTCTTCTTCGCGCTCGCGGGCGACGGCGACGGCGTCGCCCTGGCGCGCGGAGGCGACCTCTTCGGCGCGCTGGACAGCGCACGCGCCGTCCTCGACGAGCGTCCCGATGAGGCGTCCGCGCTCGCCCTCGCGTCTTACGCGTACCTGAAGCAGGAGGGGACGAACGAGGCGACGGCGCTCGCCCTGCGGGCGCTCGAGTGCGAGCCCGGAGTCCCTGGCGCGCTCTACTGCCTCGGAGTGGCCTACTCCCGCCGCCCGGGCCTCGACCGGCACGCCGCGCGCGTCTTCCGCGCTTTGACCAAGGCCGCTCCGCGCCACCCGATGCCGCACGTCCTGCTGGCGGAGTCGCTCCTCGGCCTGCAACGCTTCGACGTGGCGCGGTCGGCGTATCGCACCGCCGTCCGTCTCGATCCGGCGTGCGTCCGCGCGCGGTTCGGCCTCGCCGCCGTGCTCCTCACCGAGGGCCGCCACGCCGAGGCCTCGTGGGAGGTACGCCGCGCGGCGTACCACGACACCCGGCGTCAGGGCCTGTTCTGGAAGCTGTTCGACGCCTATGCGGAGGGGGTCGAGGACGCATGAGCGAGCCGAGGCCCGTCTTCCCGGTCGGTGTCGCGTACCACGCGATCGACGACGAGCGGCGCAGCTGGTCGGACTGGTACGACCGCGACGCCGACGCCGACTTCGCATCTCTCGCCGAACACCGCATCTCGCTCGCCCGGGTCTTCGTCTCCTGGCATTGTCTCGAGCCGCAGGTCGGCCAGTACGACGAGGACGCTGCGGAGCGGCTCGACCGTGTCGTCGCCGCGGCCGGCGCCCACGGCATCCGGCTTATCGTGACCTTCTTCGCGGACGACCGCGTCGCCGAGCTCATGGACGTGGCGTGGGGTAAGCGCCGCGACCCGCGCACCGACGACTACCTGATCGGACGGGAGTCGGCCCTCGTCCAGCGCATAGTGAACCGCTACCGTGCCGACGACACGATCTTCGCGTGGGACCTCGGCAACGAGGCGTTCCTCTCGGGATTCACGTCCGCCGAGGACCTCGACCGCTGGGCCGGCGCCATGCGCGACGCCGTCCGCGAGGTCGATCCCGACAGGCCGATCATGCTCTCGGCCGACCCGGAGACGCTCTTCCGCTCGTCGCGGGTCGACGCGACGCACGCGCTCGACCGGTTCGAACTCGGCGCGAGTCACGTAACGTCGGCGTACGTCGCCTTCGCGGCTGAGGGGCCGGTCACCTCGGGCCCGGCGACATATATCGACGGCTACCTGCTCAGGTGCGCGTCGCGAGGTCTTCCGGTGCTGATGGACGAGGTCGGCGCCGTCTCGCTCGACGCGAGCGTGGGGGAAGAGGCCGCCGCCGTCAGGACCTCGATGTGGTCGGGACTGATGAACGGGGCTGCCGGTGTGGTGCTGCGACGGTGGCGCGACATGGAGACCGAGCGCCGGGAGCCGTACTTCCGCGACCCGTTCGAGTTCCCGGTGGGTGTCGTCGACACGAACGGGTCGCCGAAGCCGGTGCTGGCAGAGGTGCGACGGTTCGCTCGCGTCGCCCTCGCGCTCGACCGGCGCCGCTACGAGCCGGCGGCCGAGGACGTGGCGGTGCTCCTCCCGGCGGAGCGCTACCATGCGCTCCCGTCGATGGCGGGCCTCTACGGTCCGCGCTCGTGTCTGCAGTCGTACATCCGCGCTAAGGAGGCGCACCTGCCCGTCACGCTCGTGCGCGAAGGCGAGGAGATCGGCCGTCTCGCCGCGCTCATCGTCCCCTCGGTAGCGGAGCTCGAGCCTGGGACCTGGGAGGCGCTTGCCGCATGGGTGCAGGACGGCGGCAGCCTCGTCATGAGCTATGGCGGCGGCGACCCGCCCGCCGAGGTCAGAGGTCTGTTCGGCATCGAGTTCCTCGGCGATCACGGCAGACGCGAGACGTTCGCGTGCCGCGTGGCCCAATCGGACCTTCTCCCCGGTCTCGTACCCTTCGACTGCGCGCTCCCGTTGCAGCACCACGCACTGCTCGGTCAGGCGGGTGCGACGGTCGTGGCGACCGACGCGACGGGCAGCCCGCTCGTCACACTGCAGCGTCACGGCCAGGGGAGAGCGGTCTTCGTCGCCGCGCCGATCGAGAGGGCGTTGGCGCAAGGTGACCCGTGGGCCGCGCCGGATGCGGCCGCATCGTTCGTTCGGACCGTCTACGCTTCCGTCGCCGACGCCTGTGGCGCCGCTGGCTCGGTGCGCTGCGACCGGCCCGGGGTGGAGGTCGCGCACTTCCTGGGAGAGGCCGACGACATCCTGCTGCTCCTCAACCACTCTCCCGAGAAGACGGTCGCGACGCTGTCCTTCGACCGGGCTGTCGCGTCGGTCGCCGACGTCCGCGGAGGAGCGGCCGCTCCGGTCGAGGGTGGCGCGTTCGGTGTCCCGCTCGGGGCGAACGGCGTCGCCGCGCTGCGCGTGAACTTCGCCTGAGGGGACTCGGGCCGGGGTCTTGATGCTATGCTGATGCGGTTCGGGACGCGGTAGGTCGAGGGAGGGTCTTTCGGCGTGGCGAAGGAATCGCATGCGGGCAACGCCCACGACTTCCTGCTCGAGTCCTGGCTCGAGCTTCGCGAGGCGATAGAGTCGCACCCCGAGGTGCGCCGGATGCTCTTCGACCCCGTCACCGGTCTGCCGACCACACCACTGTTGTTCCCCCGCATCGAGTCGCTGCTCGATGAGCGCGGCGAGGTGTCGCTGCTGTGCTTGAACATCGTCCGCTACTCGCGCATCGAGGAGATCTACGGCTGGAAGGTATTCGACCAGGTCATGCTGCAGGTGTCCGAGGCGCTCGAGGCGATCACCGGCTCGGACATGCGCGACTCCGACATCATCGCCGAGCTCATGATCTCGGGGAACTCGTTCGTCATCGTGCTTTCCCCGCCGCGCAACGCCGTGCGTATCGAGCGGGAGGACCTCGACATGCTCGCGAAGCGCGTGCGGTCGCGCGTGAGCGAGGTGCTCGAAGCGGCGATGGAACCGGCGCTCTTCCGCAAGTTCGGCTGCTACGTCGGCTCGGCGGTCATCGCGAGGGACCCGAACGTGCGGCTCGAGCGGCTGGTGCACGACGGGCTCGAGCAGGCGTTGCACGAGTCTGGGTCCCAGGAGGCCGTCGACGCGGCCGAGCGCACGATGCGGCTGCGCGAGGTGATCGATCGCGGGGATGTGCGCACGCTCGTCCATCCCATCTTCGATCTCGCGGGACTCACCGTGATCGGATACGAGGCCCTCTCGCGTGGACCCGAAGGCGGGGAGTTCGAGCGTCCCGACAAGCTGTTCAAGGCGGCCTACGACGCCGACCTCGTGATGCGCCTGGAGCGCCTCTGCCGCAAGCGCGCCATCGAATCGGCGGCGGCGATGCCCGACGACAGGCTGCTCTTCATCAACATCGAACCGGAGGCGGTAGCCGATCCGCAGCTGCGGGACATCATGTTCACCACGCTGCTGGCCGACGCCGCGTTGACACCCGAGCGCATCGTGCTCGAGATCACCGAACGCACCGCGATCGCCGATTTCAGCGCCTTCCGTGCGACGCTCGAGTACCTTCGCGCCCTCGGGTTCTCGGTCGCCGTCGACGACGCGGGAGCAGGCTACGGTTCGCTGCAGTGCCTCGCCGAGGTCGTCCCCGAGTGGCTGAAGGTCGACATCTCGCTCGTGCGCGACATCGACACCGACGACGTGCGCCGTCAGCTCGTCGAGAGTCTCGTCCTCTTCTCTTCGCGCATCGGCGTGAAGCTCATCGCCGAGGGCATCGAGACGCTGGGCGAGTTGCACACCCTGCGCAGCATCGGAGTCCGGTTCGGCCAGGGCTTCCTCTTCATGCAGCCTGTGAAGCCGTTCCCCGCGGATCCGGCCTTCGACTTCTCGTGACGCTTGCCGCGCGTCGCGCCGCCTACGACCGGAGGGAGGTCGCGTGGACCGCATCCGCCTGACGCAGATGTCCTCCAAGTCCGGTTGAGCCGCCAAATGGGGTCCGGGTGACCTCAAGGGCATCCTCGACATGATCTCGCCCGGCGAGTCGGAGCAGCTTCTCGTCGGCTTCGAGACCTCGGACGACGCGGCGGTCTACCACCTCGAGGGCTCGACCGACGCGGTCCTGCTCACGGTGGACTTCTTCACGCCGATGGTCGACGACGCCTACGACTTCGGGCGCGTGACGGCGGCGAACGCGCTATCCGACATCTACGCGATGGGCGGGACGCCGCTGGCCGCGATGAACCTGCTCGCGTTCCCCTGCAAGCTCGGCCCCGACGTGGTCGCCGAGGTGCTGCGCGGCGGGGCCGACGTCTGCGCGAAGGCGGGCGTGGTGATCGTGGGCGGCCACACGATCGACGACGACGAGCCGAAGTTCGGTCTCTCGGTGATGGGTAGAGTGGCCCCGGACGCGGTCGTGCGCAACACCGGCGCACGCGCCGGAGACGCGCTCGTGCTCACGAAGCCGATCGGCGTCGGCATACTCACGACTGCGCTCAAGCGCGGTCTCGAGACCGAGGAGTCGCTACGCGACGTCGTCGAGTCGATGGCGCACCTCAACGCCCGGGCAGCCGCCGCAATGGTCGAGGTCGGCGTGAATGCCGCCACCGACGTGACGGGGTTCGGGCTCCTCGGCCACGGCCGCGAGATGGCGCTCGGCAGCGGTCTCGCGCTCGAGGTGGAGATGGCCGCCGTGCCGGTGTGGCGCGAGGCGCTGGGGTACGCCGCGAAAGGCGTGCGGCCGGGACGCACCGACGACGTGCTCGCCTTCCTCGATCCCCACACCGATTGGGGCCCCGCCGACGAGGCCTGGCGCGGCTTGCTCGCCGACCCACAGACGAGCGGAGGGCTGCTGATCGCACTCGACCCGTCGAAGACCGGCGCGCTGCTCGCGGCCCTGAAGGCCCGCGGCGAGTCGGGGAGCGTCGTCGGGCGCATGACGGACGGCGAGGCGGGGCGGGTCTCCGTCCGCTGAGGGGCTGCACGCGGCCGGAGCCGGGCGGGGTAGGCATGGTAACCTAGCCGCCGGATCGCCGTTCACTCGTCTCATGTCCTCGATCGCACAGCGGGGATGGCCACGCTACCACGGAAGGGAGGCCATGGACTCGACCCTCTTCCTTCGTGCCGTGGCCGAAGACCGTCTCGACCTCGCGCCGATCTCGATCGATGTCCTGCAGCTCAACATCACGCGGCTCTGCAACCAGGCGTGCGTGCACTGTCACGTGGCCGCGTCCCCGACCCGCACGGAGACGATGTCGGATGAGGTCATCGAGCGGTGTCTCGAGATCGTGTCGTCGCATCCCGGGATCCGGACCGTGGACATCACCGGTGGCGCGCCCGAACTGCACGCTGGATTCGAGCGGCTGATCGAGGATATCCGCGCCCTCGATCGCCACGTCATAGTCCGGCACAACCTGACCGTCACTATGGATCGGCACCCGCGCACGGGCGGATCGATGCGCCACCTGCCCGAGCTGTTCGCGCGCAACCGGGTCGAGGTCACGGGTTCCTTACCATGCTATCTGCCGGAGAACACCGACGCACAGCGCGGTGCTCGCGCACACGAGCGCAGCATCGATAGCCTTCGACTGCTGAACGCGCAGGGATACGGGGTCCCGGGCTCCGGCCTCACACTCAACCTCGTCACCAACCCTGCCGGTCCGCAGCCGCCGGCGCCGCAACGCGCCCTTGAAGAGGAGTTCCGCCGCGAACTCGGGGCGCGCTACGGCGTCGTGTTCAACTCGCTGTTCGCGCTCGCCAACATGCCGATCGGGCGCTTCGCGGTGCAGATGGATGAGCTCGGCTCCACTGATGAGTACCGTGATCGCCTCGCGCAGGCGTGCAACCCGGCAGCGGCCGCGGGTGTCATGTGCCGTTCGATGCTGTCCGTCGCCCACGACGGGACTCTGTACGATTGCGATTTCAACCAGATGCTCGGTCTCGCGATCGGCGAGGAGAGACCTCGGACGGTGTTCGACTTCGACGAGCGTGCGCTCATGGTCCGGGTCATCAGGTTCGCCGATCACTGCCTGGGTTGCACCGCGGGGGCCGGCAGTAGCTGCTGGGGGGCTACCGCCGGCTGAGAAGGCACGGTGGACCGCGAGTCTCAGGTCGGCGATCAGTGGGACACGTCTCCCATGGACAATAAGTGGTTGTTATGACGAGAATATGCAGATACTATGATGCTGACGGATGGCAGCGGGACTCCCGCGCTGACGACTGAGGAGAGACTGTGAACGCGAAACGCTTTGGTCGGGTCCTTGCGCTTCTGCTGCTCGTGGGAGTGCTTGTGACCAGCACCGGCTGCACGAAGCAGAAAGCCGAGCAGGCGAAACCTGCCGCGACGGAACAGCCCGCCGCCGAGACTTCGGCGCGTGCCGACCTCCTGGTCTCGGTGGAGGACCTGGCTGCCGCGCCGGACCAGTACTTCATCATCGACGCACGCGATCCCAAGGCGTACGAAGCCGGGCACATCCCCGGCGCGGTCAGTGGTCCTTGGCAGACCTTCGCGACCGTCGCGCAGGGAAAGCCCGGCGACAAGGACTGGGGCGTTCTCGCCAAGCCTCAGGCCATCGCGGACGCTGCGGGCAAGCTCGGCGTGGATACCGACAAGACCATCGTCATCTACTCCGACCCCACCGGCTGGGGTGAGGACGGCCGCGTCGTCTGGACCCTGCGGAGCATCGGCATAGAGAACACCCGTATCCTCGACGGCGGCTTTCCGGGTTGGACCGCTGCGGGCAAGGAGAGCTCGACCGAGGTGCCGAAGCTCGCTGCGACGACGGTCGCCGTCGCCGGTGACAAGCTCGGCGATATCAACGTGACGACCGACGAGGTCAAGAAGGCCGTCGAAGACGGCAGCGCGATCATCGTCGATGCGCGTTCCGCGAAGGAGTACGGTGGCGCCACGGACTTCGGCGAGGCGCGGGGCGGTCACATCGAGGGCGCGGTCAACATCCCCTTCCCGACGCTGTTCAACGAGAACGGCACCCTCAAGAGCGACGACGATCTCAACGCGATGTTCACCGAAGCGGGACTCGGCACCGACAAGCCCATCATCGTCTACTGCACCAAGGGCATCAGGTCGGCGTTCATGACGGAGGTCCTGCGTATGCTGGGTTACGCTCAGGCTAAGAACTACGATGCCTCCTACTACTCCTGGGCCGGCGATTCGGCCCTGCCCATCGAGAAGTAGGAGCGCTCCGAGTGGAGTGAACTTGAAGGGACCGCTGCGTCCGCGGCGGTCCCTTTCCTGTCGACGGGAGTCCTGATGGTCGCGGGAGAGGAGAAGCGCAGCCGCTGGTGGTTAGGGCCGCTGTGCGCCGTCACGCCCTTGGTCGTGCTGGCGGCGGCGTATCTTCTCGTGCCCGGGGTGAACGTCCTAGTCCGGACTGCGGGCAGCGTCGTGAAGAGCGAGGAGACCTCGGCGATACGGATCTTCCTCGCCACGTGGGGACATCGCTCACCGATCGCGGGGTTCGCGCTCGTGGTGTGGCAGGCGCTGCTGTTCCCGCTTGGGGACGTCCCGGTCTTGCGGACGAACGGGCTGATGTGGGGGCCTGTGTCCGGTGCACTCATCAACTGGTCGGGTCTGGTCGCGGGCGCCTCGCTCGCGTTCGCGGTGAGTCGCGGGCTGGTGGGGATGGCGCTGTCGCGTCGCTATCCGCTCAGGCGCGAGCCTCTCGGGATCGCGCGATGGGTGCTGCTCGGCTTCAGGCTCGTGCCGTTCGTCCCGCAAGACCTGGTGTCGCTGCTCGCGGGCGGGACTCGAACGCGCTTCCGTGAGTTCCTGTTGCCGACGGCCGCCGCTGCGCTTCTTCCGGCGACGGTCCACGCTGTGTGGCCGGATGGGGGTGCCCCGATCGAGATCCACGTCTGGGCTGCCACGGTCGCAGGCGTCGTGCTGCTGGTGGCGCTGGCGTGGCGCTACCGCTCGCACATCCCGACGGGGGAGCTGTCGGTCGAGCGGAAGCGCAACATGGTGGCGGGGTCGGTCGTGGTGGTCGCAGCTTGCCTCACGTACCGGTTCGTGCCGTCCGTGAAGGCGGGCGTGGACGAGGCGGTGCGGCACATGGCGGCGGGCGATATCTCGGCGGTGCGTGACTACCTGCTCACGTTCGGTGTCTGGGCGCCGATCGTGTCTGCTCTGCTGATGGTGCTCCAATCCGTGCTCGCCCCTCTTCCCGCGTTCGTGATCACCTTCGCGAACGGTATGCTTTTCGGCTGGGCATGGGGTGCGCTGTTGTCGTGGTCGAGCGCGATGGCGGGGGCAGCGCTATGCTTCTACCTGGCCAGAGTGTTGGGAAGGCCTGCCGTCGAGCGGCTTGTGGGGGGCAGTACGGCGCTCAAGGTCTCGGACAGCTTCTTCGAGCGCTTCGGGGAGCGGGCCGTGCTCATCGCCCGCCTGCTCCCGTTCGTCTCGTTCGACATCATCTCCTACGGTGCCGGCCTCACATCGATGAGGTTCTGGCCCTTCTTCGTGGCGACGGGGGTCGGGCAACTGCCGGCGACGCTCGTGTATTCGTACCTCGGACAGAACATGAGCAGTTCGGTGCGTATCCTGTTCTTCACCTTCGTGATCACCATCGCGCTGTTCGTGACTATCGCGGCCGCGCGTCCGGTGTTCATGCGCTGGATGGAGCGCGACCGGGAAGCGGGGGAGGAGGAGGAGGCCGGTGCCGACGGGGTGGCCTGAGGCTTCCGGAGGACTCGGAGAGGTGGTCGCCGAACCCGTGCTCGTCGCGAGCGAGAGGGGGCCGACAGGCGCGTTTCGGATCGTTCTTCGCGTCGGGGTGAGTGCGCTCGCGCTCGGTGTCGTCTTCACACGTGTGCCCGTGAGAGAGGTGGCCGGGTCCATCACCACTCTGGACCCCTTCTGGCTGACGATGGCGTTCGTCTTCGTCTATGCGGCGATCCTTCTCTCGGCCTACAAGTGGAAGCTGCTTCTTGAGGCGCGTGGCTACTCGCTGGGCTTGGGTCGGCTCACCAGGCACTACTTCGTGGGGTTGTTCTTCAACGATTTCTTGCCGACGTCTGTCGGAGGAGATGTGGTCCGCGCGTGGGATGCCGGACGCGACCTCGAAGATGCTCCCGAGGGAGCGGCCTCCGTGATCGCCGAACGCCTCGTGGCCTCTTTCGCCCTGGGCGTCACCGCCGCGCTGGGGCTGCTCGCCGCCGACGCCGGGCCGCGAGCGGCCATCGCGGTCGTTGTCGTGCTCGTCGCCTCGGCGGCCTTCGTCGCGCTGTTCCTGTGGCCCGCGCGGTCCGCAGCGATGGTACGCGGCGCGATGGGCGGCCGCTTCGATCCGGCGGCCGACTCGGTCGGGCGGTGCGTGCACGCGGTCAACGACACGCTTCGCTCGCGCGGCCGGGTGGCGGCTGTCTTCGCGTTGTCGATCGCGTTCCAGGTGCTCGTGGCGCTCGTGAACTGGTGCATCTTCCGCGCGCTGGGCGCGCCTGTCACCCTGGGCGCGTGCGTCGTGTTCACCTCGATCATCTCGGCGGTGACGATGGTTCCCATCTCGATCTCCGGCCACGGAGTCCGCGAGGCGGGCTACGCGTACTTCTTCGGACTCGTGGGGGTCGCCTCGGCGGTCGCCGTCAGTGCTTCGTTGCTGTTCTTCGCCGTCGTCGCTATCGCCACCCTGCCCGGTGCGGCCTTCTTCGCGATAGGGAGGCGCTCGTGATGTACATCCGGCATGCGCGGGCGGCGGACAGCGCTCGCGAGCACTACGCCGCTGGCTGCAACTGCGCTCAAGCCGTCATCGGCGCGCTGGCCGAGGTACCCGGCCTGCCCTCGCTATCTCCGTCGCTGGGTGCTGGCTACACGACGGGCATCGGTGGGAGCGGCTGTGTGTGCGGGGCCCTAGCCGGCGGCGTGGCCGTTCTCGGCGAGTACGCGTCGAACCGCGGCCTCGAACCCGTCGCCGCACGGCAGCTCGCCGAGGAGCTCTCGGCGACCCTGCACGCGCGGTTCGCCGAATGCTTCGGCGCAGCGTGCTGCCGCATCATCAAGCGCGGCCAGACCGAGGGTTCCGACGAGTGGCTCGCCCATTGCACGTTGCTGATCGAGGAGACCGCACGTATGGTGGCCGACGTCGCCGCCGATCATTCGAGGGCCGTCGCGCCCGGTCGCTGGAGCGCCAGGGACGTCCTCTCGGTCGCGCGGCGCGCGGCGCTCGGCGGCTTGGCGGGCGGCGGGATCGCGCTGCTGGCAGCGCTCTTCGCGCCTGTGGCCCATCTGGCGAGCGCTTTCTCGGCGGTCGTGATCGTTCTTGCGCTCGCGGCGATCATCCTTGAGCTTGGCGGTCCGGGACTCCGCCGGATGGGGCGGGTCCTGCGCACCTCCGGGGTCACGGCGGCCGCGCTCCTCGCGGTCGCGGCGCTGCTTGTACCGACGCGAGCGGCCGCGGTGCTCGGACCCCTGTTCGCGACCGGGCCCGCGACCCTCGTCGCCGCACGGGCGGCCCTTGCTGTCTGCGCTCTGGTCGTTGCAGCCTCCGCCGCGTTCGCGATGAAGCGGCATCGGTAGTGTCTCGAAAGGAGGCGGCTGTGAAGCGCCTGGGCGTCATCGGGGGGACGAACGCGGACTTCGCGTTGTCACAGGCTGATGACGTGCACGTCGAGACGCCCTACGGCTCGGTCGACGTCTCCGCGGGCACGGTGCCCGGTACGGACGCGAGCGCCTGCTTCATCAGACGGCACGGGCGTGCTCACGAGCGACTTTCGTCGATGGTCGAGCACCGCGCGAACGTGTGGGCACTGCGGGAGGCGGGTTGCACGGCGATCCTGGGGACGACCGTCTGTGGCATCATCGATCCGGAGATGCCCCTGGCCACGGCCATCCTCTTCGACGACCTCTTCTTCCCCGACAACCGGTTTCCGGACGGGTCGCCGTGCACGTTCTTCGACACCCCCGGGGAGGCAGGACGCGGGCACTACATCTTCGGCCCACCGTTCTCTCCTGCGATGTGTGAGGCGCTGGCGGCATCCGCGCGGGAGGCTCGGGTACCGCTGCGCGAAGGTGGCACGTACGCCTACGCTCTGGGGCCGCGCTTCAACTCCCGTGCCGAGATCGCCTGGATGCGCGGCGTCGGCGCATGCGCGGTCAGCCAGACCGCGGGGCCGGAAGCCGTGCTCGCCGGAGAGCTCGAACTGCCGTACGCGCTGCTGGGTTTCGGCATCGACTACGCCAACGGCGTGCAGACCGAGCCGACACCCGTGGAGGTTCTCGACGCCAACATAGCGGCGAGCCGGCCGGCGTTCGAGGCGATCGTGAGCGGTGCGGTCGCCGTGCTCGCGAGCTGCGCCTTCGACTCCGGGTTCGTCTACCGCTTCGAGTAGCGTGCTCTCCACGACGCGAGTATCGCAGGCGAGACACCCAGCTCACGCCCGAGAACGGTCGCGGTGTTCAGGGCCGTGTAGCGCCACGGCCCCATCTCGCGCCATCGGCGGTCGGAGGTGACGACAGCGGTGGGGGCGGTGCGAACCTCACCTGCTCTGCGGGCCGCTCTCACTAGATCGTAGTCCTCCATGATGGGTACCGCGGGGAACCCGCCGAAGGCCCGCCATGCCGCCGTGCGCATGAACAGCCCCTGATCGCCGTAAGGGAACCCTAGTCTCGAGCGCAGGTTCGTTCCCCATTCGATCAGTCTCATCTTCGGTGTGTCAGCGCCGTTCGAGAAACGGAACGCCCCCACCAGCACCTCCGGATCGCAGAGCACGGCGAGCGCATCGCCGACGAATCCGTACGGCGGCGCCGTGTCGGCATGCAGGAACAGGACGGCGTCGGACATGGCTGCGGCCGCCCCGGCGTTCATCTGCGCAGCGCGGCCGCGGTATCCCTCGATCACGGGGATTCCCGCTCGGCGGGCCACGTCCGCCGTCCCGTCCGTGCTGCCCCCATCGACGACGATCGTCTCGACGTCAGCCTGTTCCACCGCCGCCAGCAGCGCGGGCAGGGTCTCAGCCTCGTTCAGCGCGGGCACCACGACGGTCAGTGTCCGGGGTGGTTCGTACCACTGCGCCCGGATCGCCTCCCAGGCAGGCAGGTCCTCGGGACGGTCGATGTCGGCACGCGGTTCGAGGATCTCGACGTCGATGTGGGCGCGAGCGAGAGCGGCGCGAGTCTGATCGGCCACGTGTTCGGTGCCCCATGCGATCCCTGCGAGCAGCCCGGGCAAGCGCTCGGCCGAATCGCGGGTGAGCGCCATCAGGCAGAAGCCTCCATCGGTCGCGGGGATGAGCGCGCCTCCTCGATGGCTTGCCGCCTCAAGCGCCTGGCGGATACCTGCGGCATCCACGGTGGGGCAGTCCCCGCCGAGGACCGCGGCGATGCGACCGGACCGCAACCCATCCTGCAGCGCGCGCTCGAGCCGGTCGCCCAGACTGCCCTCGCCCTGAGGGACGCAGCGCAGCCGCAGCCACCGACGCGCTTCCCGGAAGTCGTCACCCGTGATCCGGGCCTCGACGGTGACACCGTCCGTTGCCGATAGGATGCGAGCTTGCCGCGCGACGTGCTGCGTCATCTCGCGCTGGAGCCGAGCGGCGCCCGGGGCGCCGAGAACGCCGCTCAGACGGGTCTTGGACTCCCCGGCCACGGGTGAGCGCGTGAAGATGCTGAGTGTCGAGATCGTGGGAGACATGAGGCTCATGTCACGCGTTGCGCGGCGCGATCTGGCCCGGCCCGTCATCTTGAGTCGTCCCCAGCGGGACCACGTCCTCCGAACGAGGCGTCCCCAGGCAGGGCTCGGCGGTGTAGCGCTCGGCGAGGAAGGCGGCCCGGTCGGCGGCGTTGAGCATCAGCGGCATGAGGTCGCGTCCGGCGATGTGGCCGAGTGCCCCGCGCAGGCAGTCGCGCTCGCCGAACACCGACACGTCGTCGCGCCCGGCGGCGCCGCCGGCGAGCAGTACGGGGACGGCCTCGCCCGAGTGGTAGAGGGGGCCCGAGGACGGTGTGGCGTGGTCGCCAGTGACGGCGACGACCAGGTCGCCGGAGAGAAGCCGCTCCAGGTGCGGGGCGATGGCTGCGTCGAGCGTCTCGATCACCTCGCGCTTGCGCGAGGGCGACTTGCGGTGGCTCGCTTGGTCGGGCCACTTCGTGTGCACGTGGACGAAGTCGGTGTTCCCGCCGTCGAGCAGGGCGATGCCGGCAGCGATGCGCTCGGAGAACCCGTCGCGGTCGTCTCCGGCGTCGATGTGCGTCAG
Organism: Coriobacteriia bacterium; assembly: GCA_041658765.1. Lineage (NCBI taxonomy): Bacteria > Bacillati > Actinomycetota > Coriobacteriia > Coriobacteriia bacterium. The sequence continues at coordinate 104,698 of JBAZZO010000004.1, forward strand.
CCCCAAGGCGCGTGCGAGCCCCGCGTAGAGCGGCCCGGTCGAGAGCGTGGCGCCGCGTAGGCCGGTGCGCTGCGTGAACGTGGCAAGCGGCGCGCGGGAGCCGGACCACTTCACCACCGCGGTGTCCAGCTCGCATCCGGCCGACCGCTCGCGCGCGAGGAGCATCCATGCGTTGAGGATATGGGCGGTACGGGCGGCCGCGGCCGGGTCTGCGGCTTCGGCGAGGGGCAGCACTCGACGCACCGGGGCGTCCTCGCTCAGCGGGTCGGCGTCTGTGACCTCGTGCGACAGCGTGCCGCCGAGCGGGGTGAGCGTGAGGATACCCTGCTTGGCGCCGGTGTGGGTGAACGTGCACATCACGCCGTCGATCTCGGCGTCGAGGTCCGCGTCGGCGTTGGCCGCCGGCCCCTCGCGGGGGTCGGGGCGCTCGGCGACCCACAGCACTCCTTCGCGGTTCACGGCACGCAGGAAGCTCGCGCGGCAGACGACGTCGCCCGCTGCGGGCTCGAGTCCCTCGCCGTACGCTTCGAGCAGGCCTCGGCCCGGGAACTCGTGCGGTTCGAACCCGAACAGCACCGCGTGCGCGAGAGGGGAGGATGGCGCGCGCCCCGGTCCGAGCGGCCATACGAGCCCGGTGGTTCCGGCGGCGGCGAGCGCGTCGAGCACCGGCGTGTGCGCAGCCTCCAGCGGCGTCAGGCCGCCGAGGTCCGGCGCCTGCCGGTCGCCGAGACCGTCGAGGAGGATCAGCAGGATCGGGCGCGCGGAGCCGTTCACGAGTGATTTCCCGCCAGGACGTCGCCGACGACCGTCTCCCAGTCGGTGCGACCGGATCCCATCGCGTCGACGATCGCCATCCCCGCCGGGACCAGGTATTCGGACAGGAGCGCCGCGGGTGGTCCGGAGACGACCGGCGAGCCATCCAAGGCCTTCTCGTTGTCAGAGAGCACACACCGCAGTTGCGGCGAACCGCCGGGCCAGCGCGGACCGAGCAGACTCTCGATGCCGGACGTCGCGGCGATCCCCCTGACGGGGAGGGCGAGCTCGATCCCGGCGTGCGCGAGCACCCGCGCGTAAGCGTCCAACGCTTCCGGAGTCTGGTTCGCCTTGGTGCGCGCCCCGTGCCGCTCGCGTTCTCCCGACACGATCACTGAGGTGTCGAGTTCGCGGGCGAGTGGGACGCGTAGTACGTGGAGGTACAGGTGACAGCCGACGCACGGCAGCCATGCGCCGAACCGGGCGGCGAGCGCCGAGGCGAACCTCCCGTTGAGCGCGCGCCACAGCGTGGGATCCGCGAGGCGCACGAGGTCTGAGAGGCGGGCGCCCGTGCGCAGGCCGAGCTCCTCGCGCAGGAGGGCGACGTTGGCCTCGATGCCCGAGAAGTCGCCGAACTCGGTGCCGGTGGAGGCGTAGCTCGGCACGTAGTCCGCGACCTCGGGATGGGAGTCCGCGAACGCGAGGGCCGCGGCGATGCTGTCGGCGCCCGAGACCTCGACCAGGACCGGCATCCTGCACCCCCTTTATGCGTCGAAGAAGTCTCTGACGAGACGACAGGTGCGCGCGGTCTCGTCCCGGTCGTGCAACTCGATGGTCCACCAGTCGCAGCCAGTCTCGCACAGCGCACGCAGGGTATGCACCATCGGTTCGAGTCCGAGCGGCGCGTGGTGGCCGTCGTGGTCCTCGTACTCGTAGACGTGTGCCGTCTCGATCCGCGGCGACATCAGCGACACGAAGCGCTCGGCTCCGAAGCCGAGGCCCGCCGCCGCGCTCGACGACGCATGTCCGATGTCGAGGGTGACCCCGGCGTCGGCGGACTCGACGAGGGCGAGGAATGAGAGCGGGTCCGAGGTGTCGCCCCAGCGCAGGTTCTCCAGGCAGATGCGCACGCCGGAGCGCGCGCCGGTCTCCACCAGACGGGCGAGTCGCTCGGCCGTCCTCTGGAAGCGGTCGCCTTCGCGCGACCCGCTGGGCAGTGCGGCGTGTACGGTGAGATGCGATCCGCCGCAATCGCTGACGAAGCCGATCAGCCTGGAGACGGCACGCTCGGCGACGCTCGCCTCGTCGCTGTCGGCGCTCGAGAATCCGTGGCCGCACAGCGGGAAGTGGTAGCGCGCCGGGAGTCCCTCGCGCCTGAGAGCGTCGGCGAGCGGGGCGATGGCGACGCCGTCCTCGGGGTCGATGGTGATCTCCACCCCGGCTCGGTCGCCGCACTCTAGCGCGAGCTCGACCGTGCCGGCGAGCGTGTCGGTGGGGCGGTGACATACGGCGAGGCGAGGGCGCATGGCTTCATTCTATCAGGGTTGCGGATACATGGTATAAATCAGGACGACGATAGCATCGCGGCGACGACTGCCGCGCTCGACCTGGGAGGGCATCGTGGCCAAGCGCATCCTGATCATGTCAGACCGAATGGGCTCCGGGGACGACGAACTCGGCCGTCTACTGATGCGCAACTTCCTGTACTCGCTCGCCCGCGAGGAGGGCCAGCCGGCTGCTGTCCTGTTCAGCAACGGCGGTGTGCGTCTCGCCTGCGAGGGCTCCGAGTCGCTCGACGACCTGCGACTGCTCGTCGAGAACGGCGTGGCGGTGAGGGCGTGCGGGACGTGCCTCGACTTCCTCGGCCTGAAGGAGTCGCTCGCCGTCGGCGAGGTCGGCGCGATGCCGGGCCTCGTGGCGTCGCTGTGCGGCCCCGACGATATCGTCACCATCGCCTAGGGTCGGCGCCCTCTCGGGTACACTGGTCCCATGGATGTCCAGGAACACTTGCGGCGGCTCCCCAAGGTCGATGTCCTCCTCGAGCGGGACGACATCGCCGGGCCGCTGGCGGACGTGCCGCGCACTCTCGTCCTCGAGGCGGTGCGCGAGGCGGTCGAGGCGGTGCGCGCACGCATCCTCGCGGGCGAGGACGCGTGCACCGACGCCGACGCAGTCGCCGCCGACGCGGTGTCGCGCGCTCGCGCGAAGGCGGCCCGCTCGCTCGTGCCGGTCGTGAACGCGACCGGCATCATCGTCCACACCAACCTCGGCCGCTCGGTTCTCGCGCCGGCCGCGGTCGCCGCTGCCGCTCGGGTCGCGGCGGGCTACTCGACGCTCGAGTACGACCTCGCCGCGGGCGAGCGCGGGTCTCGCCATGTGCACGTCGAAGCGCTCCTCACGCGGTTGACCGGCGCCGAAGCGGCGATGGCGGTCAACAACAACGCCGCCGCGGTCCTTCTCGGCCTCGCCGGGCTCGCGCGGGGACGCGAGGCGATCGTCAGTCGCGGGCAGCTCGTCGAGATCGGCGGCTCCTTCCGCATCCCCGACATCATGCGGGAGTCGGGTGCTTCGATGGTCGAGGTCGGCGCGACGAACAAGACGCATCTGGCCGACTACGAGCGTGCCGTCAGCGAGCGGACCGGCCTGCTGCTGAAGGTCCACTCCTCGAACTTCCGCGTCGTCGGGTTCTCCGAGGAGGTCTCGCTTCCCGATCTCGTCGCTCTCGGAGCCAAGCACGGCGTTCCGGTGATGGAGGACCAGGGCTCGGGTGTGCTCATCGACCTGTCGGGGCACGGCCTGCCCGACGAGCCGACGCTGCGCGACGCCGTCGAGGCGGGGGCGGACCTCGTCACGGCTTCGGGCGACAAGCTGCTCGGAGGGCCGCAGGCCGGCATCCTCGTCGGGAAGCGTGGTGTCATCGACGCGCTCAAGAAGCATCCGCTCGCCCGCGCCCTGCGGCTCGACAAGCTCACGCTCGCCGCACTCGAGGTGACGTTGCGCCTCTACCTCGAGCCCGAGCGGGCGCTTCTCGAGGTGCCGACGCTGCGCATGCTGACCGAACCGGCCGCGCAGGTCGCGGCTCGCGCGGCACGGCTCGCTGACGCCGTTCGCGCGGCGTGCGGCGAGGCCTACGACGTGACGACCGCGGAGGACGTCTCGCGCGCCGGCGGAGGGGCGCTGCCGCTCGCCGACATCCCGACGACCGTCGTCGTCGTCGCTTTGCGAGGTACCGGAGTCGTCGCGCTCGAGGCCCGCCTGCGCGCCGGCGACCCGCCCGTGATCGCTCGCATCGAGCGCGACCGTCTCCTCATCGACCCGCGCACTCTGAGCGAGCCCGAGGAGGCCATCGTCGTCGAAGCGTTACGTCGCGCTGCGGAGTAGCGTCCGGCGCGGATCAGTAGCTGATGCCTCCGGATGACGAGAGCTTCCGCAGCCACATCTCCTCGAGCGTCTGAAGGTCGTCCGACGGGTCGTTGCCCGGCAGGTCCGAAGGCTCCAGGGTGTCCAGGATCTCGAACTCGAAGACCTCGGCCCCGGACGCGTTCCAGTCCGTCTGCAGCGAGCCGTTCGGGTGGGAGCCCAGGTCAAGTTGGAATCTCAGCCGGTTGAGCATCGCGGGGAGATCGACGGTCGACCCGACCAGGAAGCGCCCGTTCGCGGTGTTGCGCACGCGGTAGACCCCCATGGGGCGGGGAGTCTCCTTGTACCGGCGGATGCGTTCCTTGCGGTCCACGCGACTCCGTCCCCGGGCGGGTGAGACTGCTCAGGACGCCACCCTCAGCGACCGTGCGTTGATCGCGACGATGACGGTGGAAGCGGACATGAACACGCCTCCGATCGCCGGGCTCAGCAGGATCCCGACCCCTGCCAGCACGCCTGCGGCGAGCGGGATAGCGATCACGTTGTAGCCTGTCGCCCACGCGAGGTTCTGCACCATCTTGCCGTACGTGGCGCGGGCGAGAGCGATGATCGTCGCCACGTCCCCCAGGTTGCTGCGCACGAGAACGACGTCGGCGGTGGCGACCGCCACATCCGTGCCGGCGCCGATGGCGATGCCCACGTCGGCCGATGCCAGCGCTGGTGCGTCGTTCACGCCGTCGCCGACCATCGCCACGACCTTGCCCTCCGAGCGGACACGCTGGACGGTCGCCGCCTTCTCGGCCGGCAGGACCTCGGCGAAGAAGCGCTCGATGCCGAGTTCGGACGCGATGCGCTCGGCGACCACAGCATTGTCGCCGGTCAGCATGATCGGCTCGATGCCCATCTCCTTCAGCCGCCGTACCGCTTCGACGGATTCAGGCCGGACGATGTCGGAGAGCGAGACGGCTCCCTCGATGCGTCCGTCGCGCAGGACGTAGACGACCGTGCGGCCCCCCTCCGAGAGCCCGTCCGCGCTCGCGGGCGCGGAGACCCCGATCTCCGCGAGGTAGCCCGGGCTGACGACCGCCACGTCGTGCCCGTCGACTCGTCCACGCGCTCCCTTGCCAGGGATAGCCTCGAAGCCGTCCACCGCAGACTTGGCCGGCGCCGCGTCGGCGATGGCGCGGGCGATGGGGTGCTCGGAGAACTCCTCGATCGAGCCCGCGAGAGAGAGCAGCTCGTCCCGGGTGGAGTCGCCGAACGACACGACGTCGGTCACGCCGAAGTGGCCGAGCGTCAGCGTGCCGGTCTTGTCGAAGATGACCGCGTCGAGCAGACGCGCGTTCTCGAACGCCATGCGGTTGCGGACGAGCAGCCCGCTGCTCGCGCCCAAGGAGGTCGAAACAGCCACGACGAGCGGGATGGCCAGCCCGAGCGCGTGCGGGCATGCGATCACCATCACGGTGACCGCGCGTTCCATCGCGAAGGAGAGCGGCCGGCCGAGGATCATCCATGCCGCGAACGTCGCCGTGCCCCCGCCGAGCGCCACCAGGGTCAGCCACATCGCCGCCCGGTCGGCGAGGTCCTGGGTCTTGGACTTCGACTCCTGCGCCTCGCGCACGAGATCGATGACCTGGGACAGGAACGATTCCGCTCCCGTGCGGCGCACCGTCACCACGAGGGCGCCCTCGCCGTTGACCGCTCCGCCGATGACCTCGTCTCCGGCCGCCTTCGACACCGGGACCGATTCGCCCGTGAGCATGGACTCGTCTACGGACGACGCGCCTTCCAGCACGTCGCCGTCGGCGGGGACCTTCTCCCCGGGCTTGATCACGACGACGTCACCCGACTGCAGCGCCTCGAGCGGCACGTCGGTCATGGTGCCGTCCGCGCCACGGCGATGGGCCTGCGAAGGCATGAGCTTGGCCAGCGACTCGAGAGCCTTGGACGCCTCGCCCACGGAGCGCATCTCGATCCAGTGGCCGAGCAGCATGATATCGATGAGGGTGGCGAGCTCCCAGAAGAACGGCATGCCCGCGACGCCGAACACGGTGGCGGCGCTATAGAGGTAGGCGACGCTGATCGCGACCGCGACGAGCGTCATCATCCCCGGCTTGCGTTCGCGAAGCTCCCTCGCCAGGCCCATGAGGAACGGCCTGCCACCGAAGACGTACAGGAACGACGAGAGCGCGAGCAGGATCCAGTCCGCACCCGGGACCGGGAGTATCCGGTCGCCGCGGACGAGCGGCAGCCCCGGCGACATGAGGATCACCGGGATCGTGACCGCGAGGCTTATCCAGAAGCGCTGCCGGAAGTCCGTGACCGAATGGCCCTCGTGGCGACTGCCCGAGTGCTCCGAGTGGCCGCCGTGCGCGCCGTGCGCGTGCTCCGCGTGACTATCCACCCAGAGCCCGCAAGAGCTCGTCGTACTGATCCTTGGCGATCTCGCCGCTCGCCAGCCTTCTCCTCGCTATCGCGACCGCTTCGTCGTGTTTGATCGAGGCGGCGGAGGGGTGTGCCGCGCCCGGATGGGCCCCATGGCCGGAGGCGGCCCTCACGGCCCAGATGATGAGCAGGACGATCCCCGCGACCACGAGCGCCCCGAACACCATCATGAGCAGGCCGCCCAGCCACCAGCCGCCCATCATGTTCCCGTACCCGTAGTCGAAACCCCGACCGTACATCATCTCGCGCTCAACTCCTTCAGGTAGGCGATCACGTCCGTGATGTCCTCGTCGGTCATGTCCCACCGCGGCATCGGGGTGCGCAGGCGCTTCCCATCGGGCTCGATCCCGTCCCGGATCGCCCGCGCGATGTCGGCGTCGGACCACTCGCGGATGTATGTGCCGTCTTCCGAGCGCACGCTCGAGAGCGTCGAGTACCTGATGTCCGGGACATCCACGGTGCCGTACATCATGCCGATAAGACCGCCGCGGCCGTCCTCGCCGTGGCAGTCGACACACGCCGTGCCGCCCATCATCCCGAAGCCCGCGCCCGCTCGCGGGATCACCCCGGCTTCGTCGGTGCCCGTGTAGTAGATGCGCTGGCCGTTCGATGAGAAGCCGCCGAGAGGCGACGATCCGCTGGCCGTCGCGAAGACCACGGCTAGGCCGATCGCGCCGACAGCGATCGAAGCCAATGCCCATAGGAGTGTCGCTCGCTGCTTCATGCTCCCCTTATTCCCGTTCGCCGTCGCGTCGAAGAAGCCCCGGCCCCGCGGTCGCCCGCTCGCCGGGCTTTCACGCGGTCATCGCGTCGAACCCGGCTTCGCGTATGGTGTCCACGATGGTGACGCTATCGACGAGGCTCTCATCGAAGAGCACGGAGGTCGTGCCGGCAGACAGCGTCGCAGTGACGGCGACCACGCCCGGGAGCCCCTGTAGCGCTTTCTCGACCAGGGCGGTGCAGGCGTCGCACATGAGTCCCGGTGTCTTGACGTGTATCGCGTTCAAGGTGGTCCTTCTTCCGGTCTCGAAGGGACATCGCTGGAAGCGATCGGCGGCGAAGGCGGAGCGGCCCTGTTCGGGACCGCTCCGCAAGGCCGATCTCTAGTACGCCGAACCCATCATGCCGTAGCCGCGATCCGAAGCGCCGGTGCCGTCGAGACACGGTGGGGCTACCCTGCCGCTGGTGACGTCGTCGTGCATGCGCGCGACGTCGACCCTGCCGTCCGCGGTGCGATAGCGGCTCATGAAGGAGTTCATCTCGGCGATGCTGGGTCGGCTGGCCGACACCGTTCTCGCGGACGGGCGCATCATGGTGCGGCCGAGGTAGGCGCGGCCCGTCCACGCGCGCGGCGTGGCGTACGCGGTACCCACGAATGCGGCGCTGGCAACGAGCCCGGCCATCAAGCTCACGGCGATCTTGGTCCTGGTGTTCATGTCCTTCTCCTTGTTGCTCAAGCCCTCTTGGGGCGGGGTCTGGTCGTCCATCTCGGTCTACGTGCGCTCATGGCGCGCTATCTCGCCTTGCCGCCGACGAGGACCTCGGCGCCGAAGCCGATGTCCGCCACGCGCGCGCGGATGTCCTCGGCGTTCACGATCTCGGGGTCGAACAGCACCGACGTCAGCTGTAGCTCGCGAAAGGCGCGCGCGGCCTTGACGCCGGGCAGATGCTCGATCGCTGCCTCGATGCGAGGCGGGCACGCGCCGCAGTGCATGCCGGTGGTCAGGATGTGGACTGCGTTCATCGGTGATCCTCTCGTCCTTGCCGATACGCGACCGTATCGACGTCGCGGGCTGCTTCTCATCGCCGAAGGGGCCGATGAGCGACGAGGGGCTCCTAGATGCGCAGACGCCCGTTGAGCGGGTCCGCGGGAGTGAGCGGCGCCGCGATCGCCGACAGGCGTCGCGCGGGTGAGTGTGCCGAGCCGACTGCAGCCGCCACCACGACCGCCGCGACGAGCAGCTGCGTCACGAGCGTCCGCGCGGATCCCGTCTCGATCGCCGACCCGAGGACGCTCGAATGTGTCATCAAGAGGCACTTCGGGCTCATGCTCTGGAGCATCGAGGCGTGGACGCCCAGGGGGCATGCGATCACCAGGACGGCGGAGAGCAGTAGGGCGACGAGGAGCGTCGCCACCAGCTTACTGTTGTCACTAGCGAACTGCATGAGACCTCCGGACGACTTCGAGACGAGGCGGGATGACGCAACTGCTGTGCCACCTCCAGCTGCGCGGATGTGGAGTTCTTGTGTGGTTCGCGCGGCGCGGTCAGCTGGAAGCGGCGGCCCGCCCGACAGCCGGCTCGCGCAATGTCCGAACGGCTCCGACCAGACCCATGACCCATCCGACCGGATAGGGAGCCAGGACGAGTGTCCACCAATACGAGAGGCCGCTCCCCGGCCCGAAGCCTCCGAGCGCACTCGACCCGAACATCGCGCCCACGCCGACCGCTACGAGAGCGAGCGACCAGCAGAGGAACGCCCGGTGCCGGCTCTTGCCGAGCCAGGCTCCGAGGGCGACGAAGGCGGCCCCGGGGAGGATGAGAAGCGATCCTTCGAGAGGGTCGAGGGCTCCGATCACCATGGCGGCCAGCCCGACGATGACGAGGATGCGTGGCCACCGGCCCGATCCATTCACGACAGCCTCCTTCGGCTGGCTTGGAGCGAGACACGGCGTGTCTCAGGCCGCGAGAAGTGTGTTCACTGCCTCGATCGCCTCGAAGAGCGTGGCTGTCGGCGGCGTCGGCACGGTTCCGGCGACTTGCGCCCGTACCAGTCTCTCAGCTACAGCGTCACTGGCGCAACACAGTGCGACGATCACGCCTCGCTTATCGAGCGCTTCCACGGCGTCCCTCAGCGCTACCAAGCCCGTGAGGTCGATGAACGGAACGTCGACGAGTTTGAGCACGATGGCCCTCGGATCGGTGTCCGTGTGCAGGAGAGCGCTCTCGAACTGCTCGATCGCGCCGAAGAAGAACGGTCCGTCCACCGTGTACACGAGGACACCCGCAGGGACCGCATCGGCCTGTTCCGCCGGTAGGCGAGATGCGATCTCCTCTTCGTTCAGCGAACGGACTTCCACCGCGGACGTCATGCGGCGGAAGAAGTTGAGCATCGCGAGGATCACTCCGACCTCGACCGCGATCGAGATGTCGGTGAAGACGCTCAACGCGAGAGTGACCAGCATGATGGCGACGTCCGAGCGCGGAGCCCTTCGCGCGACCCGCACGAGTCTTCCTGCCTGGCTCATGTTGAAGGCGACGACGAACAGGATCGCCGCCAGGGTCGTCAACGGGACGTACGACGCCAGAGGCGCGAGGACCAGGAGCACGAGAGCCACTGTGGCGGCGTGGGCGATGCCCGCGATGGGGCTGTCACCACCGTGCCTGATATTCGTGGCGGTGCGAGCGATCGCCCCGGTCGCCGCGAACCCGCCGAAGAGGGCCGCGCCCATGTTCGCGATGCCCTGTCCCACCAACTCCTGGTTCGGGTCGTGTCTGGTTCCCATCATGCCGTCGGCGACGGTCGCCGAGAGTAGCGATTCGATCGCGCCGAGAAGAGCCACCGCGATCGCAGGCTGCAGCAGATCGAGGACGGTCACGAGCGTCGGGCGCGGGAGCGTGAGCGGCGGAAGTCCGCGTGGGATCCCGCCGAAGACGGACCCGATGGTCGCGATGCCCGGCGGATGGAAGACGGCGATCACGATGGTCGCACCGGCGAGGGCGACCATCGGCGCAGGGAACCTGCCCGCGACCGGGATCCTAGGCCAGAGCGCGACCACCAGCAGACTCGCGATGCCCAGGGCGGTCGTCGCGGGCTGCAGATGTGGCAGGGCTTCGAGTAGTCGTGGCAGCTTCTCGTATAGCGACGCGCCTCCGGTCTTGGGGAGTCCGAAGAAGCTCTCCCATTGCCCGAGCCAGATCACGATCGCGATCCCCGCGGTGAAACCGAGGACGACGGACTCGGGGATGAAGCGGATCATCCCCCCGAGCTTGGACAGCCCCAGCAACAGGAGCATCGCTCCGGCGATCAGCGTGACCAGTTGGAGGCCGACGAGACCGTACTTGGTGGTAACGCCCAGGAGGAGGACGGCGAAGGCACCGGTCGGGCCGGCGATCTGGACACGGGTGCCACCGAAGAGCGTGACGATCAGTCCTGCGACGAGGGCCGTGTAGAGGCCCTGCTGGGGCTTGGCGCCTGATGCGATCGCGAATGCCATCGCCAGGGGGAGCGCCACGACTCCGACCACGATGCCAGCCGAGATGTTCCGAACGATAGTGTCTCGGCGAAACAGTCCGGCCCGCCATGCTTCTATGATCGAGGGCACGAGGCTCCAAGGACCCGGTTGCGGAAGGATGTCGCCATCCTATCACGCCGGCCTGGCGGACAGTACGACCTCACAGTCCGCGACATCCCCCGGGACGATTCGGAAGAGCGGGCGCGGTCCTAGTCGGTGAAGGTGAGATCACGCAGTCGGAAGACCACCACGCAGGTCGCGAAGAGCGCCAAGGACCAGGCGGCGAAGAGGATCGCGATCTCCGGGAAGGGGGTGGACCGCGGCATGTCGCCCATGGTGACGAACGCTCGACCGAACGGAGGGAGTGCCGGCTGGACGGCTGTCAGGATCCGGCCGGTCGGACCGGGGATGGCGGACGGATCGCCCGCCACCAGGTAGAGCATCACCAGCGCGGCCACGACACCCGCCCAGCGACGCGTGAACAGACGGGAGAACGGGAGGGTCAACAGGACGGCGGTGACGAGCATGAGGGCGATCGTGCCCACACGCGCCGGTGCTTGAGAGACGGCGCCGTGCGTCATCATCATGATCGGCACGGCTGCGATCGAGAGCCAGGCGAGATCGACGGCCACGATCGCGACCGCGGCGAGGTAGCGCTCCCGTCCCCCGACATGGACCGTCGAGTAGAGCGCCCGGGCATTCGCCGCGTCCGAAGCGATGATGATCCCGAAGCGCTGGAGCATCCCTTTCGAGTATCGGGCGAGCTGCTTGCCGCCCTCGGCGCCCAGCCCCACCCGGTCCAAGACGTCGCGGCAACGAGCCGACCTGCCCCTGAGCGGCAGCCCGCGCATCGACGAAAGGAGCTTCAGCAGCGCGTAGGCGGAGTGGGAGCGATGGTAGTTCGGGAGTTCCGGCATGAACCCGATCCGCCGGTATGCGCGTTCGGGTGACATCCCGAAGACACGCACCCGGCCGCCGGACGGGCGGACGAATCCCGACAGGATGTGCAGCAGCGTCGTCTTGCTGGCGCCGTTGCGGCCGACGAGACCGACGATGCCCTCGGCTTCCAGCTCCAGGTCGACACCGCACAGCGCCGTCTGCTGCTGGTAGCGCTTCGTCACCCCCGAGAGTGAGATCACCGAACCCGTTCCCCGTTCCCCCGACATCGCTCGCCGTCAGTGTAGCCGACTCCCGTAGAGACCGGCGTCCTCGGCGCCATAGCAGCAGAAGACGACCGACCGCGGCAGGTCGTGCGCGAGCAGCCACTCACCCACCGTCGAGACCGCGATATCGCATGCTTCCGGCTTCGGGTACCCGTAGACCCCGGTCGAGATGCAGGGGAAGGCGACCGAGGTCAGCCCGGCGTCGGCGGCCAGTCGCAACGACTGCGCGTAGCAGGATCGCAGGAGATCGCGCTCTCCGCCGCCCCCACCCCGATACACCGGCCCCACGGTGTGGATGACGAAGCGGGCGGGAAGGGCGTGTCCGCCGGTCATGCGGGCCTCGCCGGTCGGGCAGCCGCCCAGCTGGCGGCACTCCTCGAGTAGAGCAGGCCCCGCCGCGCGGTGGATGGCGCCGTCGACCCCGCCCCCGCCGAGCAGCGACGTGTTCGCGGCGTTGACTATCGCGTCGACATCCAGCCTCGTGATGTCGCCCGTGATGACTCGCATCCGCGAAGCGCTGTCGTCGGTCATCCGAACGCTCCGATCCCACCCGACGCGGCGCTTCAAAGGGGCCGTTCGCGCGGCGCGACGCCTGCCTGTTATGGCGGGTCTTACCCAGTGTATCGCGTCCGGGCCGGAGCATCGCCGTCCGAAGGGTTCCCGACCGCGAGAGTCGGCTCAGCCGCCGATCGGACGGTCCTTGGGCTGCGCGGTCCAACCGTCGAGGATGGCCTTGTCCAGAGAGATGCGGCCGCCCGCGATCTCGACCGGGAGCTCGTCCAGGGGGTAGAGCTTGCACGAGCCGCTGATGCCCGTGCCCTGCTCGAGATTCCTCTTCGTGCCGCAGGATTCGCAGGTCAGCGTGCCATCGGGCTCGATCCGCTGGCCCTCACCCTCGCAGGGGGGACAGAAGCTGATGCCCACGAAGAGCCTGCCCGAGGGCTTGACGTACGCGAGCAGGGGGATCGCCCGCGCCCCAGGCTTCGCGTACTCGAAGTAGACGATCTTGTCGTCCTTCACGTCGCTCACCGGTATGGAGAGCTTCGCCCCGTCGTCCTTGGCGGTGACGTTCGTCATCGTGACGGTGGACGAGTAGAGGACGACGTCGGCCAGCTTGGGTTCCTTGTAGTCCGCCGGGAGCAGACGTCCTATGTACTTCTGCTCTTCGGGGGAGACGCCCGCCGCGGCGCCGCTGCCGCCACCCGAGCCTTTGCCCGAGAGCGCCACGACGCCCACGACCAGGAGCACCACCGCGCCGACGATGATCCACGCCGTCGGGTTGCCGCCCTTGCGGGCCGCGGGCTTCGGCGCCGGTTTCGACGCCGCGGACTTCTTCGACTTCTTCTTGGGCATCACGGACCTCCGAGGCCGGGGTTCGACACGGCCTCAGGAGCAACAGTCCAGCCAAAGACCGCGACTCGCATCGAACTGGTGCCCAATGCAGCGTCCGGTGCCAGGCGCCGCGCGTCCCGCTGTCGAAGTCCGCCCCGAACGGCCTCTCGTTCCTCGCAGCTCGGCAAGGCTCGCCGGCTCGCTCAGCCGCGACCGGTCTTCTTGTGGTACGTCTTGGCCGCCTTGCTGATGATCTTCCACTTGCGGCCCTCCTCCGCGCGAAGACGCACGTCGGTCTTCGCCGTCGCGACCTGCGCCTCGCGGATGAGCTTGTGGTAACTGGCCAGGCGCTCGGGCGGCAGCGTCCCGGACTCGACGGCGGCCTGGACCGCGCAACCCGGTTCGTCGTCGTGGGTGCAGTCGCGGAAGCGACACGACTCGGAGGCCTTCTCAATGTCCGGGAATGCGGAAGCGATGCCCTCCTCCGACCCGGTCAGGCCGTGCGAGCGTAGCCCCGGAGTGTCGATGAGCACACCGCCGTCCGGCATCTGGATCAGCTCGCGCGCTACTGTCGTGTGACGGCCGCGGCCGTCGCTCACGCGCACCGCGCAGGTCGCTTGCCGCTCCTCGCCGAGGAGCGCGTTGATGAGCGTGGACTTCCCGGCGCCCGACGGGCCGACCAGGACCGCGGTGCGATGATCCGAGATGTAGGCGAGGATCGGCTGGACGCTCTTACCGGCGAGAGCGTTCATGACGAGCACGTCCGCGCCGAGCGCGACCGACGCGACTGCCGCGCGTGCCGCCTCCGCGTCGACGGAGAGATCCTCCTTCGTGAGCACCACGACGGGAGTGGCGCCCGAGTCCCAGGCGATCGAGAGCTCGCGCTCGATGCGGCGAAGGTTGGGCTCCTCGACGATCGGGTGGACCACGAAGACGGTGTCGATGTTCGCGGCCAGCACCTGGATGTCGGAGGTCTTCCCCGGGTCGCCGCGCGTGATGGCGCTCGAGCGTTCGAGCACGGCCTCGATGAGCGGGGCATCGAGGCCGTCGGGGATCAGCGCGGCCACCCAGTCACCGACGGCTGGCAGGTCCGCCGAGCCGCGGGCGGACTTCAATAGACCCGCGGAGAGCGTCGCGCGGACGATCCCGTCCGGCGTGGCTATCAGCGCGCTGCCGCGGTCGCCGCGGACCACGCGCGCGGGCGTCAGGCCCGCGGCGGCGTAGGGCTCGAACAGCGTCTGCCAGCGCGGGGAGTAGCCCAGTTCTCGGAGTGCGGTGACGTCTGGCAACACGGATCCTTGCGCATCGAAATGGTCGAGGCCTGCGCTCAGTGTAGCGCCCGCCCGATTCAAGCGTCTTGCGGGCGGCAGGGCGCGAACCGGGCGGTGAACGCCGATCCCTCTCCGACGACCGATCGCACGGTGACGTCGCCGCCATGTTCCATGGCCAGCCGCTTGGCTAAGGCCAGACCCAGTCCGGTACCCGACGGTATCGTGGCCCCACGCCTCCTGAGCCTGACGAACTTGTCGAAGATGCCGGTCAGGTCCTCGTTCGGGATGCCGGGCCCCGTGTCTGTGACCTCGTACTCGAGTCCGCCCCCACCGCTCGCACGGCACACGACATCGACGGCACCGGCATCCGTGTACTTCACGGCGTTCGCGCACAGGTTCATCAGAACCTGCGCGACGACGCGCCTGTCTCCGAAGAACAGTCCCGTGCCCTCGATCGATCCCGGTCGCAGTCGCAAGTCCTTCTCCTCCGCAAGCGGCCGGACGGACTCGACCACCTCCGTCATGACTTCGCATGGATCGAACACCTCGGGCACCAACACGACCCGCCCGGACTCGACGCGCTCGATGTCCAGGAGGTCGTTCACCAGGTCGAGCAGGCGGTGTCCCGAGGTGGAGATCATGGAGATCTGCTTCCGCTGCTCTTCATCGAGGGCACCCGCAGCTCCCGATAGCAGGACCCCACTGAACCCGATGATCGAGTTCAGCGGAGTGCGGAGTTCGTGGCTCATGCCGGCGAGGAACTCGTCTTTTGCGGCTGTCGCCTCGACGAGCTGCTCGTTCATCGCCTGGAGCTCCTTCGTGCGCGCCTCGACGAGCTCCTCGAGGTGCTCTTGGATACGCACGAGTTCGTCCTCGGCCGCCTTATGCTCGGTGATGTCCCGTGCGGTCGACAGGGCGCCCGCGGAAGCGCCGTTCTCATCGGTGAGCGCGCGGCACCACCAGCCGAGGAGGCGCTTCTCGCCGTCCCGGCGGCGCTGCCAACTCTCGACGTAGACCGTGTCGCTCGAGCCGTGGAAGAGCGGTTCGACCCTCAGATACGTCTCCTGCTCTCCGAGGAAGTAGTCGGAGGCCTCGTGCCCGACCACGTCGTCCCCGAAGAACCGGCGCCCGGCCTCGTTCACCCAGGTGTAGACCTTGTTCGAGTCCACCTCGGCGATGATGTCGAGAACCGCGGCGAGGATGGCTTCCTGCCGGGACGAGAGGGCCCTCAGTTCGGCTTCGGCTGCCTTGCGTTCCGTGGTGTCACGCAGGATGGCTTGGAGGCGGCCGTCCTGGAGCGGTCGGGCGCTGATCTCGACAGGCACCTTCGACCCGTCTTTGCGCACGAGCACCCTCTCGGCTAGGAGTGTCCTGCCCCGCTGGAGTTCTTCGAGGCGCAGCGGCGTCGCCGCGACGTCAGCGGGATCGACCAGGTCGGAGATCCTCTTGCCGAGGATCTCCTCTCGGGCGTAGCCGAGCATGGCGCAACCGGCGGCGTTGACATCGACGTAGGACCCGTCGGGGTCGGTGATGAAGATACCGTCGGCGGCCTGCTCCATGAGGGACCGGTAGCGCTCCTCGCTGGCGCGAAGCTCCTCCTCCGCCTTCCTGCGATCGGTGATGTCGTGCGCGATGCCGAACAGGCCGTACGGCCGCCCGCCCAGGTCGAGGAGCGGGCCCTTGGTGGACAGGTAGAAGTGGAGTGTCCCGTCAGCCACCGTCAACTGTTCGTCGTACGTCTTCGGCATGCCGCCTTCCATGACCGTCCGGTCGCCTGCCATCACGATCTCGGCTTCTTCGGCGGGGAAGAGGAGCGTGTCGTCGTTGCCGAGGACTTCGTCCGAGGTCTTGCCCGTGATCACCTCGGCAGCGTGGTTGAACAGCAGGTAGCGCCCAGCCAGGTCTTTGACGTAGATGGCGTCCGAGGTTCCGTTGACGACCGACTGCAGCAGCGATCGGCTCCGCCCGAGAGCCTCCTCCGCGAGTCTGCGCTCGTTCATCTCTTCCCCGAGCCGGACCACTTGAGCTTCAGAGGATCTTTGCAGTCGGATGGCCTCGCCCCAAACACCGAAGATCGGTAGGAAGTAGCTCAGGAGGACCGATAGATGAGCTACGTCCCAGTGCGAATCGTAGAACGCCTGAGCATCGAAGACGAAGATATGGACCCATATCCGGAAGATGATGAACGCGACGATGCTCCACAGGAGAGGACTCCGCTGCCGTTCTTTCAAGTAGACACGGGTGTAGAGCAGAAACGTCGTGAAGAACAGAAGTGCGAGGAAGAGCTCCACGCTTCTCTTTGTCGTCGAACCGAGGCGGACGAACTCCGGAAGGAATGGAGACCTGAAGATGAGCAACGTGACGAAGGCTGCGCAGACGAGACCGACGAGACCGTAGGCTGCGGCGGTCGCTGCCCTCTTCGCTGGAACGACTTCACGCTTTCCAAGAGCGAGCGCGAGCAAGAGCGATATCGCCAAGACGAGCTGTCCGGTCAGCCAGGTCGAGGAAACGGCCAGTCTGAAAGCGAGGGGTGCTTCAGGCCCGAGCCTGCCATATGAGAACAGGGCGTGAACGAATTCCTCGCTGCCGATCAGAACGAATCCGTTCGAGATCATCAGGTAGAACCAGCGGCCTGTTGAGAGGAAATGAAGCAGGATCATCACTCCTGCCGTTATGGCTAGCAGTGATGACGTGAATTCGAGCACGGCGTGTACATCGCCGCTGCTCGTCCAAGCTGAGTTATCCACTGCCGGGTAGAGCAACAGGGGTAGCACCAACAGGGCGACAAAGGGCAGGTAGTCGGCGGGTCTCTTCACGGGAGTGTTCTTCGCCTTGGGGCACGTCGACATCCACGTCGAGCAGCGCGTGCCTCACCGAATCGGCGGTCTCCTCCTTCTACGCGGGGCACGTGCAGTAGTCGTTCTCGCTGCGCTTCTCGCCCGAGAGTATTCCCCGCTGGAGGACCCAGGGAACGAACCGGGAACTCGCGCGCGGTCCCGTCCGTCTCACCGGTGATACCATCCTAGTGGAGGTGATGCTCCATGGAACGGCAGTCGGTCTCTCGCGTCGTCGTGCTGGTCGCGGCGTTGTTGTTTCTCACCGCGTGCGGCAAGCCGGGGCCGACGGTCCTGGGCGAGAAGGACTCCGGGCGTGCGGTCGAGATCCGGGTCGGGCAGCGGCTGACGGTGGAGTTGCCTGCGAACGTGACGACCGGATTCCAGTGGGTGGTCGCCGACACGGGTCCACTGACCCAGGCAGGCGATCCTGTCTACGAGGAACCGCAGAAGGCGGGCGTCGTCGGCGCGGGCGGATCGCAGACCTTCGAGTTCGAGGCCGGGGCCGCGGGCTCGGGGAGACTGAAGCTCGAGTACCGCCGACCCTGGGAGAAGGACGTGCCGGCCGAGAAGACGTGGAGCGTCACCCTCACCGTCACTGAGCCCTGACGTCCTCGTCCGTCTCGACACGCTCTACGGTCCCGGAGTGCTCGCGCGGGTTCACGGCGCGGATCAGCGCGACGATGCCCCACGCGATCAGCGCGTAGACGGCGATCGCGACGATAGCGCTCCATTCGAAGACGGCCCCCGACACGCGTGCCGTGCCGAAGATCGTGACGAACGGCGCCATGAGGACATCGGACACCCCGTACATCATGCGAACGAATCCCGCGCTGCTGTTGGCGCCCAGCATCTTGAGGACGAAGCGGATGGCGATCAGCACCTCGATCACGCCGAAGACGAACCACACCACTCGCGATACCACCGCTTCGATCGGCGCGCGGACCTCGGTATGGACCTGACTGCGACGATCGGTCGAAGCTGCACCTGCGTTCGACATGGAGTGCTCCCTTCTTGCGTCCTCGGACTCAGCGCCGAAGCGCGCGTGCGATCACGAGAATGACCACGGCGCCAACGGTCGCGACCACGATCGACCAGACGTTCAAGCCGTTGACCCCGCCGAACCCGAACAGACTCATCACGAAGCCGCCGACGAAAGCTCCGATGACACCTAGGAGGACCGCCAGCAGACATCCAGAGCGCCCGTCGCCCATCAGCGACTGAGCAAGCAGTCCGGCGAGCCCACCCACGACGATCCAACTCAGCAGTCCCATCCTGCGTCTCCTCTCCGGTCCGTGGGACTCTTCTTACCCGATCCGGGCGCACGGCACCCCGACGTCGCGGATTTCCAAGAGGTTCCAGTCCCGGGCGTTCGGGTATACAGAAGTGCGGGCTGGACGGCGCGAGTGGTTCGTCGCCTTGCATCCAGGGTCCGGTTAGAGTTGGAATAGACGTGTGATCGGGCGCGGGGCAAGGGGGCGGTCGTGAGCAAGAAGCGAAAGGGGCCGGAACCCGTAGCGGCGGAGACGGGCCGGACGCCGGTAGTCGGAGTGGGCGCTTCGGCCGACGGCCTCGAGGCCTTCTCGGAGCTCCTGACTCAGCTGCCCTCTGACTCGGGACTCGCGATCGTCCTGATCCAGCACCTCGAGCCCACGCACACCAGCGATCTAGCGCAGATACTCGGCCGCAAGACATCGATGCCCGTCCTCGAGGTCGAGTCCGGCATGCGCATCCAGGCGGATCACGTCTACGTCATCCCGCCAAACACCGAGATGCGCGTGAGCGGCGACATCCTCTCGTTGAGCCCTCGTCCAGTCAGCAAGACACCGAGCATGACGGTCGACATCTTCCTGACATCGCTCGCACAGCAGTACGGCAGCCTCTCCATCGGCGTCATCCTCTCGGGCACGGCCTCCGACGGGACCAAGGGACTCGCGGCCATCAAGGCGCAGGACGGCATAACCCTCGTCCAGGATCCCAGCACCGCCGGCCACCGTGGCATGCCAGCGAGCGCCATGGCTGCCGGGGTCGCCGATGCGGTGCTCCCGATCGAGGGTATCGCTCGCGAACTCGTGCGGCTGTCCAAGCACCCCTACGTGCGTCAAGTCGAGAAGCGCGAACTCGAGACGCCCCGCGTTCTCTCCGCGGAAGAGGAGCAGGCGCTCGAGGGGATCGCCGCGAGGGTGAGGCGGTCGACCGGTCTGGACCTTACCCACTACAAGCGCCCGACGGTGCTCCGGCGCGTCGAGCGCCGGATGGCGATGAAGCACGCTGCCAGTATGTCCGAATACGTGGGCATCCTCGACAAGGACGACGACGAGGTAGCCGAGTTGCTCGCGGACGTGCTGGTCAGGGTCACGTCGTTCTTCCGAGACCCCGAGACGTTCGAGGCGCTCAAGACGCAGGTGCTCCCGTCGATCGTCGAGGGCAGGTCGGGCGATGCCGCCGTTCGGGTCTGGGTCCCGGGCTGTGCGACGGGGCAGGAAGCGTACTCGATCGCGATCGTGCTGCTCGAGGCCCTGGAGGAAGCGGGGTCCGACGCCCGGATCCAGGTGTTCGCCTCAGACCTCAGGGAGAAGGACCTTGTGTTCGCCCGCCGGGGCATCTTCCCGCCCGAGGTTGCCAGCGAGGTCGGCGAGGCGCGGCTCGATCGTTTCTTCACCGAAGTAGAGGATGGTTATCAGGTCAGCCGAGCGATCCGGGAAGCATGCGTCTTCGCGCGTCACGACGTGACGAACGATCCGCCGTTCGGACGCCTCGATCTCGTCAGTTGCCGCAACCTGCTCATCTACCTCGACAACGTGCTGCAGAAGAGGCTCCTCGGCATCTTCCACTACTCTCTCGTGCAGGACGGCGTGCTCGTGCTCGGCGAGTCCGAGGGGATAACCTCCGCGCCCGGTTTGTTCAGGCGCACCGAGCACAAGGGCGTCTTCGTGCGTCTTCCCGGCTCGACGCCGACCTTCGCCTTGGGGGACTTCTTGCCCGGCGCTGCTCGTCTCGGGGCGGGAGCGCCGACGCCGGAGTCGTTCAAGTCCACTCGTGACCTTGAGTGGAACTCCGCCCAGCGGCAACTCGACGAGATGCTTCTGGACCGGTACGCGCCGGCGGCGGTCCTGGTCGACGAGCAACTCCATGTCAAGCAGATCCGTGGCGAGGCGGGCGAGTACTTGCGGCACCGGCCCGGCGACGCGACCCTGGACCTGGCCGGCATGGTCTCCCCCGGGTTCGCATCGGCTGTGACCTCGGCGGTCGCCGAAGTCCGGGCGACTCAGCGGCCCGCGCGGCGTGAGGCCGTGCGCCCGCGGGCCGACGGCGGTCACGCCGCCGTCGACATCGTCGTCGTCCCCGTGACGTCCGAGGACGGCCCGACGTACTATGCCGTGCTGTTCAACGAGGGAGCCGCGGTCTCGCGTGCGCCCGGAGAGTCGGGTGACGAGCCGACCGAGACGGAGTATCTCCGCCAGGAGCTCGACGCCGCGACGGAGCGACTCCGGATCTTGCGCGACGGTCGCGATGCGGCCAACGAGTCGCTTCGTGCGGCGAACGAGGAGATCCAGTCGAGCAACGAGGAACTCCAGAGCATGAACGAGGAGCTCGAGACTGCGAAGGAGGAGCTCCAATCCACCAACGAGGAGCTCACGACCCTCAACGACGAGCTCCAGGCTCGCAACGCCGAGCTCGGGCATCGCAACGACGACCTGAACAACCTGCTTTCGAGCTCGTCGATCGCGATGCTCTTGCTCGATGCGGACCTGAGGGTCCGGCGATACACCGCGCAAGGCGCCGGGGTGTTCAATCTCATCCCCGGAGATATCGGACGACGGGTCACCGACATCCGATGGCGGCTCAAGGTCGAGGACGTCGATGCGTTGCTGACCTCGGTGATCGAGTCTGGGCAGACGGACGAACGTGAGGTGGCCGACGACTCGGGCCGCTGGTTCAGGATGACGACCAAGCCGTACCTGACCAGCGAGAACGACGTCCGCGGCGCGGTCGTGACGCTCATCGACATAGACGTGCTCCACAAGGCAGCGCGGCACACCTGAGCGGTGCGGCGCGTCCTAGCCGGTATCCCGAGCATGCTCTTTGACGACCTCCGCGGAGGTCGTCCGTTCCGATACACTGCATCCAGCCCAAGAGAGGAGCAGCATGCCCCGACGCGACGATATCCGCAAGGTGATGATCATCGGTTCAGGCCCTATCGTCATCGGGCAGGCGGCCGAGTTCGATTACTCCGGGACGCAGGCATGCAAGGCGCTGCGCGGTCTCGGCTACGAGATCGTCCTCGTCAACTCGAACCCCGCGACGATCATGACCGACCCCGTCATGGCCGATGAGACGTACATCGAGCCGCTGAACCTGGAGACCATCACCCGGATCATCGCCAAGACGAAGCCCGACGCGCTGCTGCCGAACCTCGGCGGGCAGACGGGCCTCAACCTCTCCTCGGAGCTGGAGCGGACCGGCGTGCTGGCCGAGCACGGCGTGCGCATAATCGGCGTCAGCGCCGGCGCAATCGAGCGTGGTGAGGACCGGCTCGCGTTCAAGGAGACGATGGACCACCTGGGTATCGAGATGCCGCGGTCGACGACCGTGACGGATGTCGAGGCCGCCGAGGGCATCGCCGCCGATCTCGGTTACCCGGTTGTGATCCGGCCCGCGTACACGATGGGCGGCACCGGAGGCGGTCTCGTCTACAACGTCGAGGAACTCCGCATCATCGCTGCGCGAGGTCTGCAGGCGAGTCTGGTCGGCCAGATCCTCGTGGAGGAATCGGTCCTCGGGTGGGAGGAACTCGAGCTCGAGGTCGTCCGCGACGCCAAGAACCAGATGATCACGGTGTGCTTCATCGAGAACGTCGACGCCATGGGAGTGCACACCGGCGACAGCTACTGCACCGCTCCGATGCTCACCATCTCGCCCGAGCTGCAGGAGAGGCTCCAGCGGTACAGCTATGCGATCGTCGAGGCGATCGAGGTGATCGGCGGCACGAACGTCCAGTTCGCGCACGACCCGGTCTCGGATCGCGTCGTCGTGATCGAGATCAACCCGCGCACCTCTCGCTCCTCGGCGCTGGCGAGCAAGGCGACCGGTTTTCCTATCGCCCTCGTGAGCTCCCTGCTCGCCGGAGGGCTGACGATGGACGAGATCCCGTACTGGCGCGACGGCACGCTCGAGCGATACACGCCCTCGGGCGAATACGTCGTCGTGAAGTTCGCGCGCTGGGCCTTCGAGAAGTATCCCGGCTCGATCGACAAGCTCGGCACGCAGATGCGCGCGGTGGGCGAGGTCATGTCGATCGGCAAGACCTACAAGGAGTCGCTCCAGAAGGCGATCCGGTCGCTGGAGACCGGCCGGCACGGGCTGGGCTTCGCCAAGGACTTCAACGCGCGCAGCGCCGAGGAGTTGCTGGAGCTCCTCGTCGAGCCTTCGAGCGAGCGCCAGTTCGTGATGTACGAGGCGCTGCGCAAGGGCGTGAGCGTCGGGAGGCTCGCGGCACTCACGCACATCAAGCCGTGGTTCATCGAGCAGATGCGCGAGCTCGTGGAGTTGGAGGAGGAGATCCTAGGGCACAAGGGCGAGGATCTGCCCGAGGACCTCATGACTCGCGCCAAGAAGGACGGTTTCGCCGACGCGTACCTCGCGAAGCTCCTCGGCGTGCCGGAAGTGCGGATACGCGAGCGACGCCTAGCTCTCGGCCTCAGGCACGGCTACGAGGCCGTGCCGGTGAGCGGCGTCGAGAACGCCGCCTACTACTACTCGACGTACAACGCGCCCGACACCGTCGAGGTGAGCGACCGCCGCAAGATCATGATCCTCGGCGGCGGCCCGAACCGCATCGGCCAGGGCATCGAGTTCGACTACTGCTGCGTGCACGCCGCATTCGCCCTGCGCGACCTCGGCTATGAGACGATCATGGTCAACTGCAATCCCGAGACGGTCTCCACGGACTTCGACACCTCGGACAAGCTGTACTTCGAGCCGCTGACCGTGGAGGACGTGCTCGCCATCTACGAGAAGGAGCGCCCGGAGGGAGTCGTGATCCAGTTCGGCGGCCAGACGCCGCTGAACATCGCGCGCGAGCTGGAGGCGGCCGGCGTGCCGATCATCGGCACCTCGCCGGAGACGATAGACCTCGCCGAGGACCGGGATCGCTTCCGCGGGATGATGGAGCGGTTCGGCATCCCGATGCCCGAGTCGGGCATGGTCTCCACGGTGGAGCAGGCGCTCGAGGTCGCGTCTCGCATCGGCTATCCGCTCATGGTCCGCCCGAGCTACGTCCTCGGCGGGCGCGGCATGCAGGTCGTGCATGACGAGGAGATGCTCGTGCGCTACATCGGGGCTGCGGTGGACGTCACGCCTCAGCGGCCGATCCTGATCGACAAGTTCTTAGAGGACGCGATCGAGTGCGAGGCCGACGCGATCTCCGACGGCACGGACGCGTTCGTGCCCGCGGTCATGCAGCATATCGAGTACGCGGGCGTGCACTCCGGCGACTCGGCGTGTGTCATCCCGCCGGTGACGATCTCGGAGAAGCACCTCGCAACGATCGAGGCGTACACCAAGAGGATCGCGATCGAGCTCGGCGTGGTGGGCCTGATGAACATGCAGTACGCGATCGCGGAAGACGTCGTGTACGTGTTGGAGGCCAATCCCCGCGCTTCGAGGACGGTCCCGCTCGTTTCCAAGGTCTGCGACGTGCAGATGGCGCGTCTCGCCACACAGTTGACGCTTGGCGCGAAGCTGGCCGACCTCGGACTCGAACGGCGCGAGGTGCCGTACTTCGGTGTCAAGGAAGCGGTCTTCCCGTTCAACATGTTCCCCGAGGTCGACCCGCTGCTCGGCCCGGAGATGCGCTCGACCGGCGAGGTGCTCGGCATGGGCAGCTCGTTCGGACTGGCCTTCTACAAGGCGCAGGAAGCGGCGGGGCAGCGACTGCCGGACGAGGGCACCGTGCTGATCACGGTGATGGAACGGGACCGCCCGCGCGGACTCCTGGCCGCCCGCGAGTTCGAAGGCCTCGGCTTCCACATACTCGCGACCAGCGGGACGGCGGGCTACCTCGCGGCCAACGGCGTTGCCTGCGAGACGATCCTCAAGCTGCACGAAGGGCGGCCCAACATCGAGGACGCCATCAAGAACGGCGAGATCGATCTCGTCGTCAACACGCCCGTGGGCAAGGCGAGCGAGTTCGACGACTCGTACATCCGAAAGGCGGCGATCCGCCACAGGGTCCCGTACATCACGACGACCGCCGCGGCTCTCGCCGCCGCCGAGGGTATCGCCGCGAACCGGCAGACGAACGAGCAGGTCCGCTCGCTGCAGAGCTACCACGAGGTGATCGGCGAGGGGTAGGGGGGGGTGCGCCGGGCTTTCGCCCCCCGTCCCGCCTATAGGGCCTTGCCGCCGCTGAAGGTGATGAGCAGGAACATCACGTCCGCGATCGCGTGCGCGAGCACCGGCCCCGCCAACGACCCGGTCTTGCGCACGATGCCGGCGTACGCGTAGCCCATGTAGAGCCACACGGGTGTGAGCATCGCGATCGCGGTAGGCTCGCGCCAGTACACGATCACGTGCACGATGCAGAAAGCGACGCTCGTCACGTGCATCGCCGCAGACGATCCGAGCACCTCTTCGAACGAGCCGAACCACGCGCCGCGGAACCACAGCTCCTCCATGAACCCGTTCGCGATCGAGAACAGCACGACCCACGGCATCCATGAGCGGAGGGTGGCCGCGGGCACTTCCAGCACCGCCCTGCTGCTGCCCGACGGATCGGCCACGAACAGCGCAAGCACGGGAGCGGTCGCGAGCAGGCCGAGCGCGAGACTGAGCCACACCCGCCCATGCCGCAGGCCGAGCGAATCGAGACCCCGTCGCGCGAGTGCGGTTGCCAGGAGGATGGCGGCGCAGACCGGGAGCGCTTCGGACAGGAGCTTGTCGGCCGCCGCGCCCTGCGGCGTGGAGATCGAGAGTCCGAGCCACTCGACCGGCCGACCGCCGGCCATGAAGGCCAGCGCGAATCCGAGTGAGACGCCGAACAGGGCCATGAATGCGGGGCGGGCCGGCTTCAGTCTCCCGATCTTCGCGGATGCGAGGGCGAGGACGCCCCATAGGAGCGTCAGACCGAACCGGTGGGCGACCGTCAGACCACGCGATGGCAAGCCGCCGTAGACCGGGACGGTCGCCAAGATGGCCGCCGCCAGCAGAGCGAGCGAGACCCACACCCTGGTGGCGCCTTTCAACGCTGCGGGCGCCGATATCGCGGATCCTCTAGCCTGCATGCGCGGCTCCCTCGCCGGAGTCCCGGTGGTGCGTGACATGTCGCGCGTCGACGCGGCGAGACGGCTAGTCGACGCTCACCAGCTCCACTTCGAACACGAGCGTCGCGTTGGGCGGGATGACCCCGCCCGCTCCCTGGGCGCCGTACCCGAGGTCTGGCGGGATGGTCAGCGTGCGCTTACCGCCGACCTTCATGCCGACGACCCCTTGGTCCCACCCCGGGATGACCTCGCCTGCGCCGAGGGTGAATGCGAACGGCTGGCCACGGTCCTTCGAGGAGTCGAACTTCGTCCCGTCCGTCAGCCAGCCCGTGTAGTGAACGTTCACGCGGTCACCGTTCTTCGCCTCGGTGCCTGTTCCTACGGTGTCGTCCTTGATCTTGAGCTCGGTGGCCTGTTCGGCGCTGCCGGTCGATTCGGCCGGTGTGGCCTCCGGAGCGGGCTTGGACGAGTCGCTGGCCTTCGCGCCGCATCCGCCCAACGCGATCGTGGCGATAAGAGCGAGTCCGACCACTAGGAGCAGAGAAGATCGTCTGTACACTGCAACCTCCTGAACGTGGGTGAGTCCGTGGTACGTCAGTGTGCCACGAGACCACGGGCTTGTTCCACCTACCGGTGGCCGTGGACGCTGCAAGAGACGAACCCCGTCTTCGGATCGAAGCTGTACTTGCCTCCGCTCGGGCAGACCACGTGCGTCTTGTCGACGACGCTCTGGAACGGCGCATCCATCCCGGTGTCTGCCGTGAAGAGCTTCAACTCGGTCTCGACGAGCGACTCGTTGGCGAAGCACCTCGCCTTCTGCTCCGCGGCTTTCTGCCCCTGCGTGCACCCCGCGAGGACGAGCGCTGCCAAGAGCACTATCGCGATGATGCCTGTTCGTCTCATGTGGGTCCTCCCGGGAGAGGCGTGGGGCACGTTCGTTATCCCCGGGATGCCGCGCGACGCATCAGGGTGAGGTACGAAGTCGAGAGCGTCGCCAGCACCTGGAGCGCCGGCGAGATCACGACCATCAGGACGAGCCAACCGATGAAGCTCGCGCGAGGTTCGTAGAGGATCATCGGTATCCCGGTCCGCAGGAGATCGGCCTTGGTCCCCCATGCGGCCGGAGCCCACGGGAGCCAGATCGCGCACAGGGCGACCAAGGTCACTGCGGAGGTCGAGAGCGCCACGCGGAGGCATCCGCGCATCGCATCGGGCAGAGGGCCGGCCGCCCGACGAGCGGAGAACCATCCGACCGGGATGCCGAGAAGGATGGTGAAGAAGGGCACGCCCATACCCATTCCGATGCTGAACACGTCCAGCAACAAGAAGAGTGCGATCGCCCACTTCGGAGTGATGGCTATCAGTCTGTCCACGGTGTCCTCCCGCGCAAGCGTACCGCGCGAGGCGTGGTGGCCTGGTCCGCGTTGCCGAAGTGTCGCAGAGACCGCAGGGCGGAGACCAGATAGTCTCCACCGTCCCCCTAGGGCAGCGCCGTGAGCACGACAGCCGCCAGGGCGATCGCCACGCCGAACGCCTGATGCCGCTGGAGCCGCTCGCCGAGGAACATCCGCGCGAGCAGCATCGTGACCACGGGATAGAGTCCGCCCACCACGGACGCCACCGCGAGCGGGCCGATCCTGATCGCCGATAGGATCGCGATGTTCGCACCCGCATCGAGCGTGCCGGCGAGGGCGGCGAGCCGCATCGAACCCGCATCCCAGCTGACGGACTTGCTTCGCGCGAAGAGTGCGACGCCCATGATCGCCAGACCGACGATCCGGGCGACGAGCAACGGTGCGAAGCCGCTCGCGGGGACGGTGAGCGAGAGGGAGACGAGAGAGCAGCCGAGCGTCGTGCCTGAGAGCACCGACAAGACGATCGCCTTCGTCGGCATGCCGTGCTCCTCGACGGCCCCCTTCGTGGTGCTCACCACCACGACCGCCACGAGAGCGAGCCCGATACCGATGAGGGACGAGACGCCGATGCGCGTTCCGCGAAGCAGGTCGAACGCGGCCGGGCCGGCGCCGGCCAGCCCGGCGGTCAGCGGCGCGACGACGCTCATGCGCCCGGTCGCCAGCGCCGCGTACAGCGCAAGGACGCCGACCATGCCGAACACGCCGGATGACACGCCCCATGCGAAGTCGATGGCGCTCACCTCGCGGGGGCGCACGACGAGCAGCAGCAACGCGAGAAGCACGACGCCGACCAAGTACATCGCCGCGCAGACCGCGAGAGCGGGGCTCTTGCGGCTCGCGGAACCGCCGAGGAAGTCGGCCGAGCCGAACAGGGCGGCTCCGGTCGAAGCCAGAAGCGCCGTCAGCATCGCGGCCTCCGCCGGTACACTATTCGACCGCGTCCGCGATCCGCGCGATCTCTCTGGCGATACTCTCAGGCGCGAGGATGAAGTCGATGCATCCGGTAGCTATCGCGCTCTCGGGCATGTCCGGCTGTACAGCCGTATCGAGCCTCTGCGCGATGGTCGTGCCCCCCACTTCCTTTATGCCGCACAGCGCGGCAGCTCCATCGCCGTCATATCCGGAGACGATGACAGCGATGAGTTTTCCGTCCCAGTTCTCCGTGAGGGAACGCAGGAAGACCGTGATCACGTCAGGCCATCCCCTGGGCTTCGATATCGGCTCGAGGCGGAATTCACCGTCACGAACATGCAGGTCACGCTTCTCCGGGATGATGAACACGTGGTCGGGCCGAATGACCAGGTCGTCGGTGATCAACTCAACCGGCATCACCGTGTACTTCGGGAGGATCTCGTGCAGCCTGGTCGCTACGGTTCTCAGGTGATTGACGATGACGATGGCGACCCCCATGTCGGCCGGAAGATTCCGCAGCAACCGGATATAGGCGTCGAGACCACCGGCCGAACCGCCTACACAGACGACGGGGAAGTCCTTAGCTGTGCTCTTGGCCTCCATCGGATTCCAATCCAGGGTCGGTGAGTTCGGACATGACTACGGCTCGCACGGCCGAAAGTCGCAGGAACCGGCTGCTACGTCGGTATCAGAGTGTTCGCGAAGACGAGCCAGGCGAGGAGCGACTTGGCGGAAAGGCTCAGGAACACATAGACGACCTCACCGAACAGGTAGTCGCGCCATGGGCCGACCTTCTTGTACTGCAGCACCATGTTCACGGCGAAGCTGTTGAAGAAGACGAACATCGTGGCGAAGATCGCGTAGACGAATCCCGGGGGTTCGGCAGAGGAGCCGGGACTCCAAAGGTATACGCCCAGCGCGAGCCACGGCACGATGCCGGTGAGACACCCGAAGACGAAGGGCATCCAGTTCGGGTGACCCGGCTCTTCGTAGTGCTCCATCAGCAGTCCGAACAGCAGCATGGACGCGTTAGCTCCGAACAGGGCGATGATGGCGGCCACGTCGAACACGCCGGGAAGCATGCCGATGAGCACGATCATCAGCGACGAGGAGAATGCGTACTCGATCCACCGCGCGTAGTTGCGGTTGCGCTTGAGGTTCTTCACATACCAAGGGAACACGCCCGGCGAGGCGATGATGAAGTGCGCCAAGGCCGAGATGAAGATGAACGCGGCGACTGCGGGGCCGAGAGGCACTTCGAACAAGACCTTCGGAGCGGCCGGTGGCGTGCCCGGAGGGCCGGCGAGGAAGCTTGCCGTGACCGGCAGCTTGAAGTCGTTCGACAGCGCGACGATCGCGATGCCCTGTCCCAGGTGGAACAACCCCATGACCAGGTTGTACAGCCTGAGCCGTGCGAACCGACGCTCCTCAGTCATGATCTTCCCCTCGTGTCCCAGCGCACCGTCTTGCGCCCGCGTTCGCCGGTGACTACCTGATGACTCCCAGTATCGACACTACCGCGACCAGCGCCCAGAACAGGACTCTGGCGTCCGGTCTGCGCTCGAGGTTGCGAGCCCTGAGGTTCTCGCTCGAGAGCCAGAAGACCGCGAGCATGCCCGAGGCGAGCAGGGACACGGTGGACAGCTCCATTGGAGGGGTGCGCAGCCGATTGACGGCGAGGAGCATGACATAGCCGAGCACCGACCAGAGGTCGTCGAGAGACAGGAATCGAGAGATCCCGCGCGACATATCTCACCCCCTCGATCCTGTCGGCGCACGAGCAGACGTACAAGCGCTACTAGGTAAGTCTACCCTCCGGCGTTGGGTCGATGCGCATCTCAGACTCCACGGCGGCTGGCTGCGATCGGTCACTCACTCGCTTGCCCGGGCCAATCCGGGTGAGAGGCCGGTACGCGGAAGTACCACCATTCCGCTTCCGGGTCGCAACTGCGTGTCGCTAGTACGCACCCCGAGGCCGGGACCGTGGCAGCTGTGAAGCGGCGGTCGAGCATGGGGAGTCTGGCTGCTATCTTCTGGCGTTGCTTGAACGGAGCCGTGGCCATCGCAGTCTCGAGGTCGTCGCGACAGTTCAATGCCCAGTGGTAGTTGTCGATGCCCGCGTCAGCGTATCCAGCCTCAAGAGCTTCGACGCCTTGAGCCCAACCCGAGAGCGCGCTTTCCGCCCTCTGCGCGTCGGCGTCGCGCTTCTGGAAGTGCGGATCCTGTTGATATGAAGACACTCTCTCATCCCCCTTGGGATCGCAGATGTCTACTTCTGCAGCTTGCCGCCCAACGCCTCCTGGACTTTCGAGAGGTCTCCGTCGCCGGTCAGAAGCCAGTCGGCTCCCTTGAGAACGGTGGGGTCTTTGACACCGGCGCTCTTCGCCGAGGACAACCAAGACGTCACGTACGAGTCCATGGTGGAGACGGCAGATCTCGGGAAGACCAGGATAGTGGCGAAGCCGCCGCCGAGATTCACGTCACCGCTGCTGTACATGGTGGTGCCGGCCGGGCCTGCAGCGGGTCCCTTGTCGATGAAAGCGGTGGCTTCGACCCCGCCCGCCGTCATAGCGTCGTACACGGCCTTGGGGCTGTCGTAGCTCTGTGCCTTCTTCGCCTTCGCGTTGAGGCTCTCGATACTCGGACTGCAGCCAGCGGCCAGCGCAAGGAAGACCATCATCCCGATCAGTGCAGCTCGTCGCATCATGCTGACTCCCTTCGTGTCCGGCCCGTCGGATCCCCTCGCTGCCATCGACCTCAGTCTACCTCGACGCGCCCGCCTGCTGTTGCGCTTGTCACACGCCCGGCGTCAGCTCCGGGACGGCACCCTGTCGAGCCGATGCTGCGTATTCGCGGGTCTGGTTTCAAGAATGACTTGAGTTATTTAATGTCGGACTTGACTTTCTCAATCCCGACTCCTACGATACCCTCGACCGACCGATCCAGGAGGTGTCCGCGATGAGCAACGAGTGGCACGAGCTGACGGACCTCACGGGGGACCGCCCGTTCGTGGTCACCAGCGTGCGGCTCGAGAAGAGCGGCGTGGTGATCGAGGGCGAGTTCGAGCTGCCCCCGCTCGCCCGGCTGCGTTACGAGGACCAGGTGTTCTTGAGCGAGTTCGTGCGCAGCCATGGCTCGATCAAGGACATGGAGAAGGCGTTCGGCATCAGCTACCCGACCGTGAAGAACCGCCTGAACCGCATCGCCGGCCAGCTGCGGCTGGTGGAGGTGACGGTCGAGGCGGCCGCGCCTGCGGGCGAGGAGGATGCGCTCGCGATGCTCGAGCGCGGCGAGATCACCGCGGACGAGGCGGCGGAGAGGATGAGGCGCTGATGTTCCCGCCGATGCTGCTCTATCTGCGTGCCGGCAAGCCGGAGAGCCAGCGGGTCGGGCTGTGGTTGCCGCTCTTCCTGGTGTGGCTGATCCTCCTGCCCATCGTGTTGTTCGTGCTCGCGCTGACGATCCTCGCCGACGTGGTGCTGTATCTCGTCGGCGAGCGCTACCACCACTACACCCTGCTCCTGCTCGGCTGCTTCGGGGTGCTCGCGGCGACGCGCGGTATGACGGTGCGCGTGTATTCGTCGGAGAACGTCGTCGACATCGACCTCGTGTGACGGAAAGGTGAAGAAGATGAGTGAGGACCGTGCCCGTATCCTGAACATGCTGGCCGCCGGCAAGATCTCCGCCGAAGAGGCCGAGCGCCTGCTCGACGCGCTCGACTCGCGCGAGCCCGAGAAGCCCGCTGCGTCCGTTCCCGCCGGACCTGCGATCAAGGGCGACCCGACGCCGCTGCTCGACGCTCTCCCGAAGTTCCTCCACGTGAAGGTGGACAGCGCCGAGGGCGAGAAGGTCGACGTGAAGGTGCCGCTCGCGCTCGTGCGCTCGGGGCTGAAGCTGACGTCGCTCATCCCGTCGCAGGCGATGGACCGGATCAACGAGCAGATGGCCGAGAACGGCATGTCGATCGACTTCTCGGACTTCAAGCCGGAGGACATCGACGAGCTCATCGATGCGCTGCGCGAGATGGAGGTCAACATCGACGGCAAGGACGGCGAGAAGGTGCGGGTGTACTGCGAGTAGTCGGTGGGTCAGCGGTGCGCTGTCAGTGTCGACAACGATCTCGAGTGCTTCGGGTGATACTTCGCCTGGACGGCGAGCTCGGCCGTCGAGAGGTCACGCGCCCGGAGCGCGCGCTCCGGGCGGAGCTACTTCGTCGGGCGCTGCGAACAGGTCGCGCACCAGCATGAAGCCGATCACCACCAGGGCGATCTGGGCGAGCAGGGAAACGCCACCCAACCCCGCTGTCAGGACGTACCTCCATGCCTCCAACCGCTCCTCCGACTGCGCGATGCCGGTGACCTGGGCAGCGATCGCGCAGAGGACCAGACCGCCTATCATCCCGCCGACCGCGATGCCTACCGCGCCCGTGCGCGCGCGTGCCCGCAACGACGCCCACACCAGCAGTGCCACGCCGACGAGCGTGACGGGGTAGACCTCGAACGGCATGAGGTAGTCGAGCCGATAGCCCCCGGGACGGCCGATCGTCAGCAGACCGAACGCCAGCGGTGCGAGCAAGGGCAGTACGACCAGGACCGTTCCGATGATCGCGAGTGTCTTTGCGAGGGCATCGTGCTTTCCCATGATCTCCACCTTCCAGCGACCATATCCCCGTCGCAGCTGCTTTGCGCGGGTCGAGTGAGACCTCACATGTCCGTAGGGGGCGAGTCCACTCGAACGACTCCATCGAAGCCAGCAGGAGCGTGCGTCCTGCATCGAACATCGGACGCAGAGCGGCGCGCCGTCGGCTCAGATTCTACTCTCCGACTTCCCGTGTCTGCTTGGATGTGTTGGTTGGGCGGGGCGAGTTCAGAAGGGCTAAGTGGTGCAGTTCGAACTCGAACCTATGCGGCCTTGCCTGTCGAGGAAGTCCAGACGCCCACATTGCCGATGCTGCCTGGAAGTGCCGACGGCGGGGAACCATCTTTCGACCGAGACGGTCCTATTCCCGACAGGATGGACCCGCAAGGCGCCGTAACATCGCCCTGAAGTCTTACGTGACTATCCTCCACTGTCCGGCAAATGAAATATCTGGAACTTCTAGGAGAAGACATGAAAGAGTCGAGCGCGAGCCAAGGCCAGTCGGCATCGGAGCTCATCTCGAATAGGATCGCCGAACTCGGGGACTGGCGCGGGGAAACCCTCAGCAGAATGCGCACGCTCATCCAGGAAGCAGACCCGGACGCCGTCGAGGAGTTGAAGTGGGTGAAGTCCTCGTCCCCGGGCACCCCGGTCTGGTCGCACGACGGAATCATCTGCACCGGCGAATCCTACAAGAACGTCGTGAAGCTTACCTTCGCCAAGGGCGCGTCTCTGAAGGATCCGGCCCGTCTCTTCAACTCGAGTCTCGACGGGAACGCACGCCGCGCGATCGACATCCACGAAGGAGAAGAAGTTGACGAGTCCGCCTTCAAGGCGCTCGTTCGCCAAGCGGTCGCCCTCAACGGTTCCGGCAAGTCGAAACCTTCGAAGAAAGCGAAGTCCTCGTCTTGTCGAGCGTAGCTCGCCAGCCTCATCTTGTCAGTGTGGAAGCGCGGGTTAGCCAGACATCGAGCATGCTGAACCGCGACTGGCGGCGTCACATTACGGTAGTCTGCTTGTAGGGCTTACCCCTGCCGAGATGGCATGAACGTGACCGCGCATGGGTGCTGGAAGGAGTACTCGATGGCTGGGAACGAGAGGATACGCGTCGATACCGGCATGGGCATCATATGGTTCATCGGATGGCTGTTCACGATCGCGTTCGCGAAGCTGAGCTTCTGGACTGCCGTGCTTGGGATCTTCATCTGGCCCTACTACCTTGGGGTGGCGGTCAGGTAGTGGGGTCGATCGCGTAGTCGTTCCCGGGTTCGGTCGAACGTTGTAGCGCTTCAGCGGCGGCGCGCCAGCGTCGGCGCTTGCTCCGTATCAGACGAGCCGAACTCATCGCAGTTGGCAGGCGAGGTTGCCACGAGGTGCAGATGCGGTGAGTGACTCAGTCGTCGATCGGCTCAAGACCCTTGATCCGGTCCTTCATGGCCTGGATCGTCTCGGGGGAGTGCCCCTGCCAATCTGTGACTTCGCCCGTGACCCGCAGCGGCTCCCGGGAGCGGTATGACTTCGTCGGATTGCCCGGGTATCTCGTGTTTGTCAGATTGGGGTCGTCCATGATCGGGCCGGTCGGTTCCACCACGTAGATTCTGCCGGGTCCTTCGCCGAGGGCCAGCTCCGCCCCCCAGACGGCCGCGTCCAGGGTGCCGGTCAGGTAGACGTATACCGTCTTGTTCCTCTTGCCGTAGTTAGAGGTATAGCCGGGCTCGATCAGGTCTCCGGGTTTCAGGTCAGCCCGTGTACCGTGGTAAAAGCGCTGCGAACTCAGGTCGTCGGTGGCTGCCACCGGCTCGTTCCTCTCATACTGCGCGGCGCCCTGCCGCGCGATGCCCCTCTATCCGCCTGCTCATCTTCAGCGGCGGCGCACCAGCGAGCGCCTTGAACCCGAGTCTAACGCACGAGGCGCGCCGTCTGTGTGGAAGCGCGGGTCAGGCGTCTTGCGGCAAGGTTCGAGCGCGGATGCCCGCATCCAGCTCATAGAGGATCGTGTCAAACCGACTCTTGCCGGCTTGACGAGCGGGCATCTGGAGCAAGACCTCGCGCGCTTCAGAGGCGGCGTGCTCGATCGCCCAGCGGACCTCGCTGTCGGCGACACTTGGATCGCCATCGTGGTCGAGCTCAAGGGCCAGTGCGGCATAGGCCGCTGGACCGACGATGTGCTTCGTTTGATGGACATCCGCTAGGGGATGCGTGTAGGCGCTGGCCGCCGCAAGGCCCGCCGCACGAGCAGCGGCAGCTGCCGCAGGATCGCCGATCTCACGCGCAGCGGCATTCGCCTCCACGGCAAGGGAACGCAACCGGGCCGTGCGCTTTCCTCCGCCCGCGAACTCCCGGATGCCCTCGATCGCCGCACGTGGCCGCGAATCTGAATCAGCATGCGTCTCATACACCGACAGCGCTCTCTCGGCACAATCCGCAGCCCAGCCTCCAATGGCCCGAAGTGACTCCAGGCTCAGCGTGAAGTATCTGGACTCATGATCGGCCATTGTTCTCCCAAGGACAGCGGTCTTGCGGGGCTGCGAACGGTTCTACAAGGACTCATCGCAGCCATGCGGAGTACGGTTCGTGCAGCCGTCCGACGGCCACGATGGTACGGTACCTCGACTTCATCCGGTGCGGATGCGCGTTCATGTCCCCCCGAACGGCGCACACGGTCGAGCAGCCGAGCTTGAACCTCACGGGGCTG
Source organism: Coriobacteriia bacterium (assembly GCA_041658765.1). NCBI lineage: Bacteria > Bacillati > Actinomycetota > Coriobacteriia > Coriobacteriia bacterium. The sequence goes on from JBAZZO010000004.1 coordinate 140,014, forward strand.
CTCGTGTCTGAACCACCCGCGTACTGCCACAGGTCGAGCACCCGGCTCGTATCCGTAGTCAGTTGGTCGAACACGAAGGCCGTCGTCGATTCGTCCATCTTGCCTGTGACGGGACCCAAGCCCAGAGGCAACGGCAGCCATTTCACGCGATCGCCAGAGTATTCCGACGCCGAATCAGACACAGTCGTCGGCCGGGCGCCTCCTGCGGTAGCAGGTTCCACGAAGATCACGTACCCGCGTTCGGTTGTACACAGCTGCTGGACCTGGCCGGGTCGCGCCTTCGCTGACCTGGCGACCCAGAACGTGCGCCCCACGGCGTCAACGTCAGCCATCTTCCGCTTGAAGATAGCGTCGACTCCTTCGCCCGCATGATCGCCCATGACACTGATGACACAACCCGGGGCGGCGAGCGCCTGATCAACGAGTGCCACGCTGTCTCCTGATGTCTTTAACGGCTGGCGCATAACCTGCAAACCGAGGCCGGACGGCCTCGGGGAGAGCGTAGCTCTCCATGCCGAGGTTTGTCAGGGAACTGCTTGTTCGCCCTACCGTATTACCCCGTGCACGCCACGTCAGTGATGTGGGCCGACCGTGACTTGCCGGTCACTTTGAAGCTGGCGTGGGCGCGGCCACGCGGCTTGGGGCTTACGACGATCTGCACGTCGCGATCCAGTGCGTTCAGGTAGCGGATGAGGCGCTCCATCGAGAAGCCGTCGAGTCTGCCGGCGAGCAGATCGGAGATCTTGGGCTGGCCGGTACCGAGGATCCGCGCCGCCTCCGCTTGGGTCAGATGACGGTGGCTCACGATGCTGGCGATCTGACTCGCGAGTGCCGCCTTGGCCTGAAGCTCGTCTGCTTTAGGGAGACCGAGGTCGGCGAACACGTTGCCGCTGCTCATGGTGTGCTCAGGTGCGTTGGCGCTCATCCTACTTACCTTCCTTCTTGCCGGTCATGGATTCGTGAAGCTGTTCGGCCATCTTGAGTCGGGACTTGACGACGTCGATCTCGTGCTTCGGAGTGGCGACGCCCTTCTTCGACTTCTTCTGAAACGCGTGCAGCACGTAGAGCGCGTCCGCGAAGCGAACTGTGTACACGGTGCGGAACGTGTCGCCGTCGAAGTCCTCGACCGCTTCCAGCACGCCGCCGCCCCTGAAGCCTTTGAGCGGCTTGGTTTGCGGATGCTTGCCGCCGCACTGGGCCTGGAAGATGGCGAAACCAATCGACTGCTTGACCGGTTCCGGGAACCCTCGGAGATCGTCGAGGGACGACGCGACCCAGATGACGTTCTTGAGAGAGCCGGATCCCATAACGCAAGTATCCCACATCTAGGATACGCGGCGCAAGCGAATTCGGTTAGGGCGAACATGTTGCGCTTGAGCCGCGCTTGATCGCTTCCGGCGACAGCATACGCGCTCGCGTCGTCAACGAAGCGCTTGTCAGCTTGGTCTGCCAGGTCCCCGGACGCTGTCACCCGCGAACTCCCGCCACAGGTGGAGCTTGCACCGCAACTACTCTGTGTTACTATGTACCAGTAGCTAGTAGTGCTCAGTAGATCGAGGTGGTGTTCCGTGGGCAAGCAGATGACGGAGATGCTCAAGGGAACGCTGGAGGGCATCGTCCTCGCGATCCTGTCCGGACGGCCTGCGTACGGCTACGAGATCACGGCACGGTTGCGGGAGATGGGTTTCTCCGACATTGCCGAGGGCACTGTCTACGCCCTGCTCGTCAGGGTCGAGCAGAGAGGCCTCGTCGATGTGGAGAAGCACCCGTCCGAGAAGGGGCCGCCGCGCAAAGTGTATTCGCTCAACGTTCAAGGACAGGAGTATCTCGAAGAGTTCTGGGGGACTTGGAGCTTCCTCACAGGACGGCTCGAGCAGCTCCGCGAAGGAGAGGAGTAGCCATGGCCAACTGGTTCGAGAGCATCACAGGGTCGCTCGAGCAGAAGAAGCAGTGGAAGGCGTACAGGGCACGCATCGAGGCGCTTCCCGGGCCGTACCGCACTGCCGCGAAGGCGCTGGAGCGGTACTTCATGTACTACGGTGGCATCACGGATGGGGACACCCTCACGACGATGTGGGGCGACTTCGTCGAACTCTGGGAGCGCGCAGCCGCAGACGGCACGCCAGTGCGCGATATCGTCGGCGAGGATCCGGTCGAGTTCGCCGAGACGTTCGCTCAGGCCTACAGCGGCACGCGGTGGATCGACAAGGAACGTGCGCGCCTGATCACGTCGATTCAAGATGCGGAGCGAGGAGAGCAGCGATGACCACAGATCCAGCTATCCACGTGCAGGGTCTGGAGAAGTCGTACAAGACGCTGGAGGTGCTGCGCGGCGTGGACTTCGACGTGGCGCGGGGCAGCATCTTCGCCCTGCTCGGCTCGAACGGGGCGGGCAAGACCACGGTCGTGAATATCCTGTCCACGCTGCTCAAGGCCGACGCGGGGACTGCCGGCGTCAACGGCTTCGATGTCGCCGCGCAGGCCGCGGACGTGCGGGAGTCCATCAGCCTCACCGGACAGTTCGCGGCCGTCGACGAGATCCTCAGCGGGCGGGAGAACCTCGTGCTGATCGCCCGGTTGCGGCACCTCAAGGACCCGGGCACGGTCGCGGATGACCTGCTCGATCGTTTCTCGCTGACCGACGCGGCCGCGCGCAAGGTGTCGACGTATTCGGGTGGCATGCGCCGTCGCCTCGACATCGCGATGAGCCTCATCGGGAATCCGCCGGTCATCTTCCTTGACGAGCCGACGGCTGGGCTCGACCCCCAGGCGCGCATCGAGGTGTGGCAGGCCGTCAAGGAACTCGCCGAGCACGGCACGACGGTGCTGCTCACGACGCAGTATCTGGACGAGGCCGAACAACTCGCCGACCGGATCGCGATCCTTCACGAGGGTCGGATCATCGTGAACGGCACCCTCACCGAGCTCAAGCAGCTGCTCCCGCCCGCCAAGGTCGAATACGTCGAGAAACAGCCGACCCTCGAGGACGTCTTCCTCGCCATCGTCGGCACGGACGAGTAAGGAACAACGATGACCAACCATTTCTTCGGCGACACCGCCGTACTGCTGGGACGATCCCTGCGGCACATCACGCGCAGCCTGGACACCATCATCACCACCGCGATCATGCCGATCGCCTTCATGCTGCTGTTCGTCTACGTGCTCGGCGGCGCGATCGACTCAGGGTCGGATTCATATGTGAACTACCTGCTGCCCGGCATTCTGCTCATCACGATCGCGTCGGGCATCTCCTACACCGCATACCGGCTCTTCATGGACATGCAGAGCGGCATCTTCGAGCGATTCCAGTCCATGCCGATCGCACGGTCGTCCGTGCTGTGGGCGCACGTGCTGACCTCGCTGGTCGCCAATCTCGCCTCGCTCGTGGTCGTCGTGCTCGTCGCCCTCCTCATGGGCTTCCGCTCGGGGGCGGGAGTGCTGGCATGGCTCGCGGTCGCCGGCATCCTGATCCTGTTCACGCTGGCGTTGACGTGGCTCGCCGTGATCGCCGGTCTCTCGGCGAAGTCGGTGGACGGCGCGGGCGCGTTCGCCTACCCGCTCATCCTCCTGCCGTTCATCAGCTCGGCATTCGTGCCCACCGACACCATGCCCGGCCCGGTGCGCGCCTTCGCCGAGAACCAGCCGGTGACGTCGATCGTCAACGCGATCCGCGACCTGTTCACACAGCAGCCGGTCGGCACCGACATCTGGATCGCCCTTGTCTGGTGTGTCGGCACCCTCATCGTCGCGTACATCTTCGCCATGGTCACTTACCGCCGCAGGATCTCCCAGTAGAGCGTCGAACGAGGGCGCTGGGCGTGCGCCGCCGCTGCAGGACGATCAAGCGGGTAGCGGAATCAACGGAGCGCGGGACTCAACGTTGTTTGGGCGTTTCTGCGAGGGGCTCATCCATCAGGCGCTCACCGCGCCAAACGCGTACGATGCGCACGTGGTCGTGATCGCGGCGATAGACGATCCGGAACGGCGGATACTCGAGTTCGCGAAGCCATGGCGTATCGAACTCTGGCACGACCTTGCCGCGGTCAGGGAACTCCTCGAGCTGCTCAGCGCGTGAGACCACCCCGGCCACGAGACGCTCGCCGACTTCCGGAACGAGCTGTGCAGCGTACCAGTCGAGGATCTCCTGGAGGTCGTCCGACGCCGACTCGGCGAACGTGACCTCGAATCGCTTCGCCATCAGCCGAGACCGAACCGGTGCTTCACTTCCGAGAGCGGGATCTCGCGCCCGGCGTCAAGGTCCGCGAGGCCCGCAACGACCGAACGCATGAACTCGCGCTCCTCCTGAGCGGACTCGAACTCCGAGAGGCTCTGGACGACGGCGACTCCGCGTCCGTGGCTCGTCAGAAGGATGGGGCGACCGGCTTCGTCAGCGTGACGAACGACCTTGCCGGGATTCACCTTCAGGTCGCCGAGAGAGACGACGTCTTCCGAGAACTTCACGGCGATGCTCACGGCGACCTCCAAATTAGACCACAATACTGGTGCTCATTGTAGCACCTTGGATGACGTGTGTGGGAACACGCCTACTCGTAGTGCGACCACATGCGGAGCACCTTGACGGCGTGCTCGTCCTCGAGGATCTGGTAGACGAGGCGATGCGTGATGTTGATGCGACGCGAGTACGCGCCGGCGAGATCACCCACCAGCTTCTCGTACGACGGTGGAGTCTGATACGGATCCTCGGCGAGCACATCGAGAAGCGACTGCGCCCTCGCTTTCATGCCAGCCGCGGCAAGGCTGCGCGCGTCCTTCTGCGCGGCCTTGGTGTAGACGAGTCGCCAGCTCACCAGTCGAGCTTGTCCTCGAGCTCAGAGGTCGGCGTGGCCATGCCCTCGAGGATCGACTCGCGCATGCCGGGGATGGACACCAAGTACAGCGTCTCCTGCACCGCGTCCCAATCATCCTGAGAGACGAGCACGGCATTGCCGCGCTTGCCCGTGATCTGGATCGGCTCGTGCGAGTCGGAGACGTCGTCGAGCAGCTTATAGAGGAGCTTGCGCGCCTCGGTAGCGGTGATCGTGGTCACAAGGAGCCTCCATTGCTAGCGTACGCCATACCGTACGCTTCTGCTTCGGCCGCGTCAACCTCACTCGAGTTAGGGCGAACGTGTTTGCGGATAACCTGCGAGCGAAGCGAGTCAGGTTGATCCGCGGGTCAGGCGTGTCTCAGTCGAGTGACGACCAAGGAAGCCCTCGACCCGCTACTTGTTCGTCGCTTTCCTGAAGAACAGGCGGTAGATCCACGATCCAAGACACCAGAGCGTGATCGTGAGAATCGTGCCGCCTATGGCAACCGTTGCCCCGAGTATGAACCCCAGCACCGGCAGCCCGTAGTGGAAGGAAACGGCTGAACCTGCCAGCCAGATAGTCGAGATGCCGTAGGAGAACCGTCGCGGTGTCGGCGTGGGAGGCAGGGCAGGCGCACCGAACAAGTGGCGAACCCCGAGGTTGTACACCAGGTCGAGGACCATGCCGCGCGGGAACAGCACTCCGCTGAGGGTGACGAGTGCCATCGACCCAAGCAAGATGGGCGACTGCAGGACCAGCCCGACCACGACCAGGGTGGTGGCGACTGCAGGAGTGAAACGCAGCGGCAAGGCATAGCGGGATTTCATCTCGTCATCGAGGCCGCAGAATCCTTGATTGTCCAGGTTGACCTTCGTCGAATCAGGGAGTCCTGTCATCTGCATCCACCGCTTCATGCCGCAATCTGAGCCAACTCCGTTCCATGTACCCAGGTTGAGCGGAGTCCCCGACTCCCACAGCCGACCGTCCCTCGCGCTATCACGGCGAACGCTTGGCAGTTGAGCCGCGAACGAAGTGAGGCGGCTCGAACTGCTTGTTCGAACCACATCAGCAACCTAGAGCCTATCTTGCCAGTAGAACGGCCGGCGGCTGCTGTGCGCGATCGCCGAGACGAAGATGCCACCGCTGCGTACCGAGTACACGACTGAATAGGGGAATCGAGGAACCGCGCACCTGCGCACTTGCCCCAGCACGGCTGGCGACGATTCCGGGTGCTCGACCAACAGCTGCATCGTCCCCTCGGCTGCGTCCAAGAACTCCGTGCCGAGCCAGGTGCGCTCCAGGTCGTAGAAATCCGCCGCCTCGCGCATCTCGCGCTTGGCATCCGGATGGAAGCCGACTCGTGAGCTCACTTCCGAGAGGCCCGCAGTTCCGCGAAGACCTCATCCATCGGGATGGGCTGCACTTTGCCCGACGCCATCTCCTCGTCGCGGCGGACGGCCTCTTCCAGCCACAGCCGTTCAACTTCGGTCTCAGAGAGATCGTCGAGGCTGTGCAGAATGTCGCGGGCGAGGCCGGCCCGTGTCGAGGGATCCAGCTGAAGCGCTTCGCGCTTGATCTCGTCGATGGTCATGCCAACTCACCTCACCGTAATAGCGCCGATGACCCAATCATACGCCCCGCGCTGACACACTGACCACGGCTGCGGGATGTTGGTTCGAACGTGATTGCGCTTCAGCGCCGACCGATGACTCGCTCGTAGCGTAGCGCTTGCGCTGCCCGCACGATGCCCTTGTTCGACACACACCGCGGCGCTACGACGACCGGATGCGCTCGATGAGCGCCTCGACCCGCCGCTCGATTTCGTCGCGCACCTCGTTGAAGCGCTCCGGAGGTAGGTGCTTCGGATCCGGCAGCTGCCAGTCCTCGCGATGCGCGGTGCGAACGAGTGGGCAGTCGTTTCCGCAGCCCATCGTGATCATCCAGTCCCAGGAGCCCGGCCCAACATCGTCGAGGCCCTTGGACGAATGCCGCGTGAGGTCATAGCCGCATTCCTGCATTGCCGAGATGGCCCTCGGGTTCACGGCACCGGAGGGTCGCGACCCTGCGCTCGCAGGCTCGATCACGCCGCCGCCATGCATCCGCGCGAAGGCCTCCGCCATCTGGCTGCGGTTGGAGTTCTCGATGCAGACGAAGAGCACGCGGGCGGTCACGCTGCTCGCCTCCGGCTTCGGTGTTGTGTCCAACATGTGTGGCATGAGCAGACGCGCATGCGCTGTCTGGTCGATTCTACCTTCTGGCGTTCTGCTGTTGCCCTTGTTGGCACGCGCGGGTTCGTCGGGCACATCCGGAAGTTGACGGGAGTGCCAAACCGCGACGATCCACACAGTGTCTCCGACGACGCGGTGAAAGAAGCGATACGGCTCGACGGGCAGTTCGCGATGCGGGAGCTCAGGGAACTCCGGAATGACGTGACCGGATTCCGGATACTCGCTGAGTTGCGCCACGACGGCTTCAGCGCGTCGCTGCAACCCGGCGGCTGCCGCGGGACTCCGCTCTAGCAGATACCGGAGAGCGCCGAGATACTGGCGATCCGCCGGAGGCGTGAACCGTACTCGCATGAGTCCTACTCGCTCGCCAGCAACGCACGAGCTTCTGCCATGACATCCCCTGCGTCACGCCCGACGCCCGCTGCGATGTCGACATCGCCCTGCACGAGCATCTTCAGGATCTCGTTCTCGTGCTGGACGCGCTCGTAGGCGTAAGTGCTCTGAATGACCACAGAAGCACGGCCGCGCTGCGTCACGAAGACCGGCTCGTCCGACGCGACCACACGCTTGACGACACCAGCAGCATCCTGCCGAAGATCCGAGATGGGAACGATCACGGGTACTGTACTCATCAGTTGCACCTCCTACGGTACAACTGATGATACCATACGGGACGCTGTGGCAACGTTGTTCGGCGTAACGATGCCATTGTTCGACACACGCCCGCTACCGCCGCCCGTTCCAGTAGAACGGTCGCCGACGATGATGCGCAACAGCCAGTACCCGCACGTGCCCGTCAACGAACGAATAGACGATCGAGTACGGAAACCCGTCCACGAGCTTCGTCCGATTGCGATCCCGCAAGACCTTGCATGATTCCGGGAACTCCCGGATCTGCGTGACCGCCCGATTCACGGCGTCGATGAACAGCAGTCCGAGCCCGCGATGTTCAGCGTCGTAGTAGTCCGCCGCCTCGTTGAACTCGATGCGCGCAGTCCCGTGGAAGGAGTAGGGCGCCATCACTTCAGACGGGCCCGCGCTTCCGCGAACACCTGATCGCCGGGAATCAGCTCCGCCGTGCCGGCGTCAATCTCCGCGTCACGGCGCGATGCCTCCTCAAGCCACAGATGCTCAATCTCCCGCTCGCTGAGATCGTCAAGGCTCAGGAGAAGGTCGGAGGCGAGTTCCGCTCGCTCCTCAAGGGGGAGTTCAAGCACTATCGACTTCAGTTCGTCAATGGTCATGGTTGACCTCACGCTCCTCCGGTACCTTGCCCACCCATTGTACGACGGAGGTCCGACACGTGCGCGAGGGATCCGTTGTGTCGAACGCTGGGCGCGTAACCTGCGCGCCGCCTCGCTACCAGTATGGACCAACCCTGAACGCGTCAGGTCCACGCGCTGGTTCGGTCAGCCCCGACCTTCGAACTCCCTCTCATCGACGAGCTCACGCCCGTGGCGGACCGTGAGGATGTCGATGTCCGCACCGACCTCGTAGAAGACCCTGAAGCGCCCCACGACCAACTCACGCACGCCGGACGTCATCACACCGCGTGCCGGCTTGCCCATGACCGGGAACACGGCGAGTCTCTCGACGGCTGCGAAGAGCTCGTCCACGACTCGCGCCGAGGTCGGCGGACTGTCCTGTGCGATGTAGGTCGCAATCTCTGCGGCCCGGATTCTGGCCCGCTTGGACCAGACGACTTTCACGCTCCGATCCTGTCGAGAACATCCGCTTTGGCCTGTTCGTGCGGAAGACCCTCTCCTGTCGCGATCTCGGCTCTGGCGACCTCGATGTCCTCCAGGATGGCGAGGCGCTCTCGCATGTCCTCGAACTCGCGGATGTCCACGACCACGGCGACGCCGCGGCCGTGCTGAGTCAGAACCAGCGGTCGGCGCGTGTCGCTCACGTGCTTGATGAACGACGCCACACCCGAACGGAACTCCGACAGCGGACGGATATCCTCATCGAGCTTGAGCGGCTGCATGGCGACCTCCGGTTGCGTACACGGTATCGTACGACCTAGCGTACGCGTCGCGAGAGGCCTCTGCAAGCCCTGGGTCTGACCGAACGTGCGAGGCATCAGCTGCAACGCGCCTCGTGCACGCTGCTCACCCGAGCATACCGTACCCAGGCGCGTTGACTGCTGTTGCGCCTATGTCAATCCTACACCGCGGCGGCGACGAGACCGGCGCCGAAGTCGGGCCGCAAGACCTCCCCTGCGCACGCCCGTTCGGCTCTGAGCATGGTCTTGAACACCACGCGCGCCAGATGCCGTTTCAGGCAGCGCAGAGCCTCGCGGTAGCTCATGCCCCCGGCTTGCTTGCGCTCCATGTAGGCGATCGCCGGCGGGTGCATCCGGGCTTGGGTGATCGCGATCATGTGGATGGTGGAGTTCAGCTTGCGGTTGCCGCAGCGGTTGAGCCGGTGGCGTATGGACTGACCGGAGGACACCGGCAGCGGCGCACACCCCACGTGTATAGCGAAGGCCGCCTCGCGCCTGAAGCGAGAAGCGCCCGCCGTCTGCCCGACGAGGTGCGCCGCGTTCACGGCCGAGCATCCTGGGATCGCGAGGAGGTCGGGTGCCAGCTCACGCATACGGCCACGGATCTCGCGCTCGAGTCCGCGTATCTCGACGGTGAGCTCCCGGCAGTGCTTGAGCTGGGCGAGCGCGATTCGCCGGCGAGTGCTCTGCGGCATCGCTGCCAGGACCGCCTCGAGCCGACTCAGCCATACGTAGCGGTCGAGCACTCTCGGTGGCAGATCGAGTCCGATCTCGAGGTCGTGACAGTGCCAGCGCAGACGTTTCTGGATGCGTCTGCGCTCGTCGACCAGGTCGTCGCGATGGTCGACGAGCAGGCGCACGTCGTGCTCGGGGCCGGTCAGCGTCGCCTCGGGAAGGTCCGGCTCGCGCAGTGCGGCGCGCGCCACGCAAGCCGCGTCGATCGAATCGGACTTGCCATAGGCCCGGGCGGAATGGCGTGCTCCAGCCATCATCTTGGGCGGGACGCGCACGACGCGCTCGCCGCGCGGGAGCAGGTGCCGCTCGAGTCTGCCCGAGACGTGCCGACAGTCCTCGATGGCGAAGTAGTGATCGCCGGGCAGGGTGCGTGCCCACGCGAGGAGCTGGTCGTGCCCGCGGTCGTCGCAGGTCACCGTCTTCTCCCCGAGGCTGCGCCCCGTCACGGCGTCGATCGCTACGGCCGTGTGGGTCTTCATGTGAGGGTCTATCCCGATTACGATCATGTCCGTCCCCCTCCGTCGGTGTTCGATGGCGGGGGCCGTCGGCGGACACGCCTTAGCTGGGGCCTCTTGGCCAGGCTCCTATCAGGTCACGACGGCGACCCCTCGGTACCCGGCGGCGGGGGACATAACAGCTGACGGTCAGCCCGGTGAGGCGACAGAAGCGGTGTGGGTCACTCCGCCGTCGGATCCGAGGCTACCTGACAATCGTCAGGCATCCCATGGGGGCAGAGTGACACTAAGTTGCGCTGGTTAGGCGGATGTGCTGTCGCCTTCTCTGCACTCCCGGGGTTCTACGGGACGAGGAAGGAAGCAGCTGCCCAGAACGCCCAGAACCCGCCGATGACGAGCGGTATCCACACGAGGACGGACCGGTCCTTCTTCCAGGTGACTGCGACAAGAGCAACCGCACCCGCGACGATCAGCACGGCGATAGCGCCACGGATGCCACCGACCAGCCGGCGGGCGAAGAAGCTCGCGATGGCGAGGATGACGATGGCGTCCGCTGCCCAGCCCACCCACGAACGTGGTAACGCGAAGAACCCTTGCTTCGCTCGCGACCGACCTGCCGTTTCCACCACGATGGCCACCCCTCTCGCGTCCCAGCCAGGACCCCGGACCCTGTCAGTGCACACCTACCTGCTTCGCGGTTCATTCACGACGCCGGCAAGGCGTCGATTCTTCCACTCGTGACGTGACCATTTCGACGCCCAGATTCCGCCCAACGGTGTGCGCATGACCCGCAAACCGAGGCCAGTACTCGGCCTCGGTGAGAGCGTAGCTCTCAGGGCCGAGGTTTGTCGCGGTCGATGCGCTTGTTCGACACGGTGCCTCTACTTGACTGCGAAGGAAACGACCAGACGCGGGCGACTTGGGTCCGGAGTGAAGTAGAGCGTGAGGCGCGTTGGCTTGTGCAGCGCGACGACGAACTTCGGGCCGAGCGTGAGCGTCTCGCCTGGACGCAGCGCCGTACTGAGTGTCCCCCCGACGCCGCGGTGCGTCGCGCCCGGACTCCGCAGCATGGGCTCGCTGCGAGACCAGGTGACGCTTCGCGGATCCTCCACCTCGCCCAGTTCGTTGACGAGGTGGAATGCATTGGGAGCCGGCAGCGGAAGAGCCTCGTCCTTCGAGTTACCTACTCGCGGATTGCGCACCGCGACGTGCATGGCCAAGAAACCGCCTGCGTACCTCACCTTGGTCATGCTGACCTCATAAGGACCAACCGTGCCCGTCTCGTTCAGGCTCAGAGGACCTATCGTCGTATCGAGCGAGCGGTCTGCAGGCTGGACGCCCGGCTGCGTCCGACTCTGTTCAGTACTGCAGCCTGCCAAGAGCACGGCCGTCACGAAGAGAATCGCCGCCGCCATGACCTGCAAGCGCGGGATGGGTGTGGGTGTCGACCGCATGATGCCCAAGCTTCCGATTGCGGCGCTCTGTCGAGTCACTATGAGATGGCCGGTCCGATCCGTGTATACGTGGATCGTCCGCGGGAATTCGGCCCGCGGCGCCGACAGACGGAGGGACCGGCCATGGACCAGCTTACCCACATCGGGCTCGACGTGCACA
>JBAZZO010000005.1 GCA_041658765.1 Coriobacteriia bacterium
TGCAACCCGCAATTCACGAAACGTGTATCTATGACATTTCGCGATTTCCGACTGGTCGCAAACCCCTGACCTGCACTTTTATCCTCGGACGTGGCCCAGAAGGGCAATTAGCTGCGGAACGCAGGTCTTGAGCGCCCTCTCGACGTCCGGACATCAGGCGCGACTGGGCCTTCCGGCCGCGATCGCCGTCGCGCGCGCGGTGCGTGGGTCGAACTCCGGGTCGGAGCGACTGCAGACGGGGCCGGGCATCTACCTGCTCGACTACGTGGAGTCCGAGAGGATCCCCGAAGGGTGGTCCACATCGGGCGACGTGACCGCGTTGCGCTCGAGTCTGGTCCGGCCACCGGGTATCCGGTATCGCATCCGTTTCCGGAAGCCGGCCGCCGAGACCCAGTCTTGGGCCACCGTGCCCTTCGACGCTCCGACCGGCAGGTACGTCGTGAAGTGGGACGTCCAGGCACCGGACATGAGCGCGGCACGGCTCTCGCTGCTCGACGAGAACGACGTCGAGCTCGCGCACGTGACCCTCGACAGGCTGATGATCACATTCGGGACGAACGGCACCGATGCGACCCAGGAGGGCCACTACTCGAACCAGTGGAACCGTGTATTCCTCGATGTCCTGCCCGATGGGACCGTCGCAGCGTCATCTGGCGGGGACGCCGTCGCCGACTACGCACGCCTCGGACCTGCCCTCCCGTTCGCGGGGAAGGTCGCGAAGATACGTATCAGCACGGCGGGCACGATGCCGGGGGCGTCGTACACCCAGGCCCTTCTGTGCTTCGAGCCCAAGATCGTGGCCATCGGGGACTCGCTGACCTTCGGGCACATCGAGGACATGGCGCCCTACTCCACCTGGGACTTCACGAACGATATCGCTTACCAGGCCAGCATGCGGCTGAACCCGCCGAGCTTCGTGATGAACCGCGGCATCGGTGGCATGACCTCGGCGGAGCTGAGGAAGCGTTTCGAGACCGACGTGCTCGTGCTCGACCCCAAGGTCGTCATCATCGAGTGCGGTGTCGCGGCGATCATCCGGGGCGAGCACGCCGACACCATCATCGAGAACGTGCGCGCGGTGCTCGATGCCGCCCGCAAAGCCGGGATACGCATCGTCCTGTGCGAGGCGACGCCGGCTAGCGTCTTCCAGGACGCGGACCCCGGCAACGCCGACAAACACGCGTACAACGCCTGGGTGCGAGCACAAGAGGGGCAGGGGGTGTCGGTGGCGCACACGCACGACGCATTCGCGTTCCGTCCGGACGGCAACGTCGGGAAGCCCTGGTACTACACCGACGGTATCCACCACACGAAAGCCGGAACCGCGCTGTTCGGCAGACTCGTCGCCGCCGCGGTGATGGGCACCGAGCAGGGCCAGAACCTGGCCCGCAGGGTACACCGCCCGCACTGACGTCGGCAGATCCGCTCAGACCGCCGAGACCGCGCAACGGCGGACGGTCAGGAACGGAAGAACTATGATGGTATATTGGACGCGCAGATGCTGCGGCGGCAGAGATGTTGCCCCACAGAGAAGGAGAAAGAGTATTCGTGAGCGTTAAGCAGAGAATACTAACAGTTGCTAGCAGACTTCTCATGAGAACTATCAGTATCGTCGGCGGGAACAGAGCTACACAGATATCCGCGTATTTGGCGGAGAATCTGTCGCCATATGTCACTCAGAAGACCGACCATGGCCAAATAGTGTTCTTCTGTCCTGGGAAGTTGCCTGAATGGCGTGCGCGAACCCTTCTTACGAAAGAACCCGAGACGATAGAATGGATAGGCACGTTCAAAGACGACGACGTCTTGTGGGACATCGGTGCGAATGTCGGTGCTTATTCTCTGTACGCAGCGACATTGGGACACCCTGTCTTGTCATTCGAACCTTCGCCAAGTAACTATTACTTGCTGAGCAGGAATATTGAGATCAACAGGCTGGACAACAAGGTATCTGCCTACTGCATAGCCTTCAATGACACAACGAAACTGGATGTCTTCTTCATGGCGAACACAGAACTCGGTGGAGCACTGAACAGCTTCGGCGAGGCGACTGATTGGCAAGGCAACCCATTTACTGCGTCATTGAAGCAAGCAATGGTGGGTTTTGGTGTAGATGATTTCATTGAACAATTCGGCCCTCCATTCCCAAATCACATCAAGCTGGATGTCGATGGGATAGAAGACAAGATCGTAAGAGGTTCCAGGCGCACACTTGCCGATAGTCGACTCAAGTCAGTTCTCATAGAACTACATACCGAGAGACGACAGTACTACCAAGAAGTAACGGCATTGTTTGAACGTTCGGGATTGAGGCTCCAAGAGCGGAAGCATGTTCCTGAGTCTGATGAAGGCGAATTCTCCAACGTATACAACCACATTTTCGTCAGACCAGAATGACAATGATAGGCCGTTCACGATGTGATGTCCTCGTGACACCTTCGGAGTAGGCCTCAGCCCGAGAACAACCGCGCGTAATCGACGACCGGGTGGTCGAGGCCGAGGCTAGCGCGCACAGCAGCGGGATCGACGGCCAGGTCGGCGGCACGCTCGATATCCGCCGCCTCGAACGATCCCGCATCCACTACGAGCGCGCCGCTCACACCCTCCACGTCGACGTACCGAACATACCGCTCGTCGGTGAGTTGCACGACCGGTCTGCCGAGCAGCAGTGCTTCCTCGAGCACGGTCGTACCCATACCGAGAACGACTGCCGCATCGGAGAGGTCGTCGCTCAAGGGCACGCCGCGCGAGACCTCGACGCGCCCCTCGCGCTCCCACGACGCGAGCCGACGGCGGTCGGCGCGCGAGACGTCGGCGAAGGGATGGAGACGCACCCGTACCGGCAGGCGGGAGCCGTCACGCACCAACCGCGCGACGGCGGCCAACAGGGTGTCGTTCTCGAAGCGGGCGAGAGCGCCGGCGGCGAGAACGCAGCGACCGGGCGCCACGAGCGGTTCGGCCGCCTTCCACCCCACGTAGCGGCCGGAGCAGCCGGGCGGGAAGCGCGTCGCGGTCAGGGCGGGACGCAGAAGCTCCGCCACGCGCTCGTCGAATGCGAAGAGGACGTCGGGGACGGCGAGACCCGCCTCGAGTTCCTCGCGCTGCGGGAAATACCACCGCTTCCCTTCCGTCACCGCGGCGTGCTGGACCGCCCGCCGCTCCAGGCCTCGCGCGGCTGCGACGCGCCACACGACCCGCGCGTACGGGTGCATCTCGTGGATGCAGCCCACCGCGGTCGCCGTGCGTGCATCGAGGTGGTCGTCGAGCGCGCGGTCGAGGTAGCGGTCGTGGAGCCATGCGAGGCCGAAGGACCACGCTTCCCACGTCGAGTGGAGCCAAACACGTTCGCGCGCCGTGCCTCCGGCCTCCCGCAGCGCGCGAGCGCCTGCCGCCGCAAGGCGAGACGCGATCCGAAGCTTCTCGCCGAAGCCCATCGGGCGCACGGGAGTCGCGCCGCTCGCGAGCCGGTCGGTGGTCCCGAATACGAAGACGGCGTCGTCCGATACGGTCGGGACGTACGGCGTGACGAAGACACCGTCGCGCTCCTCACCGCAGATGGCGGTCGCGACGAGCAGCTTCCCCGATTGCGAGCCGTAGGCCTTCCACGCGAACCGCCGATGCGTGGTGAGCAGCCGAACGAAGCCCTTCGCCGACTCCACGAGCTGCGCCGCAAGGACGGCGCGCGTGACGCGCCGCGGTTCGAGACGGCGAAGACCCTCGTGCCACAGCAGCGAGAGGTCGGGGCTTCGCACCGCGAGCGGGGATGCGAAGGCGAGCGTCGCAAGGTCTTCGGGCAGCTCGCGGGCGGCAGCTGCGACGAAGCGCGCGGCGGCGGCCTCGAAGCCGTCGTCGGCGATCGTCGCAAGGACTCCCACGTCGCCCCTCCTACCCGGCGCCGAGGGCGTCGAGGCAGTTCAGGACCGCCTCGACCTCCATGCGGAGCCGCGACTCGTGAGTGAGCGTCGCGACGTGAGGCGTGCAGACGACGTTCTCGAGCTCGAGGAGGCGCCCCGTGTACGGCTCGGCCGAGAAGACGTCGAGACCCGCTCCGGCGACTCGCCCGCTCGCGAGCGCGTCGTAGAGCGCGTCCTCGTCGACGTAGGCGCCTCGCGCCATGTTCACGAAGTACGCCCCGGGCCTCATAGCCGCGAACTCGGCGGCGCCGAGCCGGAACGGCACGTCCTTGGGCGCAGCGACGTGCACGCTCACAACATCGGCCGCGGCGAGAAGCTTCCCGAGGTCGCAGACGCCGACGCCGACGCGGCCCGCCCAGTCCGCATCGCACATCGGGTCGGCGCCGACGACCTCGGCGCCCACGGCGGCGAAGAGCTCCGCGACGCGGCGGCCGATGCGACCGAGACCGACGACGCCCACGGTCTTACCCGCGAGCAGGTTGCCTGTGTGCTTCTCCCAGCGGCCCGCCTTCATCGCGGCGGTCTGCACGGTGAGGCGGCGCATCAGGTCGAGAACGACGGCGAGCGTCATCTCGGCGACCGGCTGCACCACGACGTCGGGCGTGTTGCGCACGGCCACACCGCGCTCGCGCGCCGCATCGAGGTCGACGTTGTCGACGCCGACGCCGCACCGGCTCACGACTCTAAGCTCGGGAAGCGCCTCGAGGACCTCGCGGGTGTAGGGCTCGACGCCCGCGACGATCCCCGCGCAGTCGCGACCGAGCTCGACGATCTCCTCGGGCACGAGACGGCGCTTGTACTGGTTGAGCACGAACGGGCGTCCACTCGCCTCGAGCTCGTCGAGGGGACGGCGGCCGCTCTCGCAGAACGTTCCGAGGGCGATGAGTACCTTCTCGCTCACGGGCGGATCCTTTCCCATAGGGCTGCCTGTTCGGGATCGTCACGCAAGGCTCGCTCGACCGGCGGTATGTCGTCCTCACGGTCGACTCCGAGGGTGGGGCGGTCGAAGACGACGGCGCGTATCGAGCGGCCGTGCTCGAGGATGCGCAGGAAGTCGACGGACTCGGCGATCTCGAGCGGGGTCGGCTCGAGGGCGGAGAACTCGCGCAGGAACGCCGTCGTGAAGGCGGAGATCCCGGTCTGGCGGAACATCGGCGCGCCGGCGCGCACCCGCATGAACGGGATGGGCGCCCTGGAGAAGTACATGATCCGGCCGGCCTCGTCGAGCACGGCTTTCACGATGTCCTGGTCGAGCAGGTCGGCCTCGTCGTGGATGACGGAGACGAGATTCGTGCACGCCACCGCCGGGTCGGCGAGGATGGGCGCGACGAGCGGCTCGATGACACCGGGGTCGAAGAGCGGCTCGTCTCCCTGGACGATGACGATCACGCCGGCGTCGATGGACGCGGAAGCCTCCTCCACGCGGTCGGTGCAGCGCTCGTGCGTGTCGGCGGTCATGACGGCGCGGCCGCCGAAGCCCGACACGACCGCGACGATCGCCTCGTCGCACGTCGCGACGACGACCTCGTCGACGACGGGAGAGAGCGCGACGCGACGGCGCACGTGCTCGACCATCGGCAGGCCGGCGATGAGCGCGAGCGGCTTGCCCGGGAAGCGCGAGGCCCCCATGCGGGCCGGGATCACGGCGGCTATGCGCGGACGGCTCATGCGGGCATCACTCCGCAGTCGACGTGGAGGGACTGTCCGGTGATCGCGGAGGCGGCGGGCGATGCGAGGAAGACGACCGCGGCGCCCACTTCGGCCGCGCTCGGGAGACGCTTGAGGGCGGTCTGGTCGGCGGCGAACGCCGCGAGGTAGGCGCCGACGTCCCCTCCGCCGGCCGGCGAATGCGGGCCCTCGAGAGCCTCCATGAGCCCGTCCGTGTCCACGTAGACAGGACAGACCGCGTTGACGCGCACGCCCCCGGGCCCGAGTTCCTTGGCGAGCGACTGGGTGACGCCGGTGACGCCGAACTTGCTAGCGCAGTAGACGGAGTTGTTCGCGCTGCCGCGCCGCCCGGCGATGGACGAGACGTTCACGATCGCGCCGCCTGCGTCGAGACGCCCGGCGGCGACCTTGCACCCAAAGAAAGTGCCCTTGAGGTTGGTGTCGAGCATCTCGTCCCAGAACGTCTCGTCGACGTCCTCGACCCGGCGCCAGGCGGAGAAGCCCGCGCAGTTCACCCAGACGTCGAGCCGCCCCGTCCACTCGAGCGCGGCGTCGGCGAGCGCGGCAAGGTCGGCCTCCGAGCGGACGTCGCACCGCGCGAACCGCACGGCTTCGCCGAGGTCCTCCTCGAGGTGCGTGTCGGTGCGCGCGCCCACGAGCACGCGATCGCCCGCCGCCACGAACGCGCGGACGATGCCGGCCCCGATGCCCCGGTTGCCGCCGGTCACCACGACCGTGCGCGGCAAGAGAGTCTCCTGTGTCATCGCCGTCCCCTTCAGATCGTCATGCACGTGAAGCCGCCGTCGACCGTGATCTCGGCGCCGGTGACGAACGCGGACGCGTCGCTCGCGAGCCATATCACGGCGCCGACGAGCTCCTCCGGACGTCCGTAGCGTCCCATCGGCGTGTGCCCGAGGATCGCCGCCTCGCGATCGGCGTCGATGAAGTTCTTCATCGACCACTCCGTCGGGAAGAAGCCGGGCTGCAGCGCGTTCACCCGCACGCCCTTCTTGCCCCATTCGCGTCCGAGATTCTGCGTGAGGTTGCGGATCCCGGCCTTCGCGACCGAGTAGGCGAACGCCTTCGACAGCGGCGGACCGGCGGACGCCGACGACATGTTGACGATCGAGCCGCTCCCCCGCTCGACCATGTGCTTCCCGAAGACCTGGCACCCCAGCATCGTGCCGGTGGAGTGCGAGTCGACGATCGCGCGCCACTCGTCGACCTCGATGTCGAAGAACGGCGTCGGCGCGTTGATGCCCGCGCCGTTCACGAGGACGTCGACGCGGCCGAACGCCTCGAGCACGCTCGCGAGCGCCGACTCGTGACTCGCCTTGTCGACGACGTCGATGGGGATCGCGAGCGCCTCGCCACCGGCGTCCGCGATCTGCGCGGCGACCGCCGTTGCCTTGGCGGGGTCCTTGTCCAGCACCGCGACCTTCGCTCCGGCCCGCGCGAAGGCGCGCGCCATCTCCCCGCACAGGTGGCCGCCGCCGCCGATGACGGCCGCGGCCTTGCCTTCGAGGCTGAACAGCGTCCCGACGTACTCGTTCACCGCAGGCATGGATCAGTCACTACCCCTCGAGTTCGGGCTCAACCGCAAGTCGGGTCAGCCGATGGACGTGATCTCCGTCGAAGTAGTTGACGAACGGAATCCGAAGCCCGAGGACACGCGGCCCTCGCGCTGAATTATGTGGAGCTAGATAGTACCGGTGCCAGGGGCAGACACCATCAATCAGATCGGTATCAGTCTCCGACCAAGAGTACGACGCAAAATCGGAGACCTCACCGCCCGGCATCTCCTTGCGAACGCGATTGCAGCAGTAGAAGAGATTCTCAGTATCGACATTGCGACGCAGGAAATCGAAGTAGTCCCGCACCGTCTTCGGTGCCATTTCCTGCATCGACGCGATGTTCGTCACCAACTGAATGCCCCCCCCCGCGGCCAATCCGCTAAGCGTTCTGCGGGACAGTAGACGAAATCGACACCAGAGACATCTTCAACCTCGGTGTCGCCGAAGAGCACATGTGCGGCACCTGGGAACGCCCGACCAAGATGATGGGCCTGGAACAGCAACGTTTTGCCTAGGTCCACGAGACAAACCGTCGTATCGGACCAAACTTCCTTGATGAGGGCCGAGAGGAAGCCGTAGCCATCGCCGATACTCAGCGCGATCGTCGGTCCTGACGGCCAAGGAGCGCGCGAGCGTATCAGGCTGAATGCACAAACCTGCCGGAAGATGTCGTACGAGAAGATGAGTCCCATCCGGTCGGCGAGTCTGCGCGCTTGTCTCATGAGCTCACCAGACGGGCGATATTCTGCAGGCAAGCCCCCTTGATAACTCATGATGGTCATCGCGGACAAGAGTCGCGACGCCAGTGAGAGGTCGCATGCATCCCCAAAGCCGAAACCGACCAGCTGAGGTCGCTCGCCTTCGTCGAGAGTGACACGAGTCCGCTGGTGCATGAGACTCCAGTGCGAGGAGGTCACTCTGGCGGAGGGGTCCCCCTCCGCGAAGTACGTCGCATACAGCCTCCGTGTGATGTCTTCAGGTCCCATCTCGATCACTCCCCTCATTGTCGACAACCTGGTGCTTGCCTCCCACCGCGCGCAGCCAGGTGCCGTCCGCGTCGCGGCGCGAAGCGCCGAAGTACGAATCGAAGAATGCCGCCGACACGCGGGCGGGCAGCAGGCGTCTCAGCCCGTAGAGGCGCTCGACGGCGCGGACCTTGAGCGTGCGCCGCGCGCCGTTGATCGGCGACTTCACGTACGCCCGCCCGAACCCCTCGCACGCGAGCACTTCCAGACCGGCGCGCGCGAGAAGCCGCGAGAGTCCCTCGCGGCTGAAGAAGACGAGGTGCGGGAAGACGTCCGCCTTGAAGCGGTGATCGCCGTTCGGGACGTCGATGAGGACTAGCCCGTCTTCGCCGAGCTTCGAAGCGACGAGCGTCAGAAGCGCGAGCGGTTGCGCGACGTGCTCGAGGACGTTCGAGAGCACGACGAGGTCGAAGGCGCCCTCGGCGTCGGCGGCGTCGGCGCAGCCGCGCAGCGCGCAGGCCGAAGCGAGACGCGGCCACGCGGCCTCCAGCGACGAGAGCATCGCCGAGTCGGGCTCGGCGGCCCAGTACTCGACGCAGCGCACGGAAGCGCCCTGAGCGGCGGCGACGCCGAGGAAGCCGTGTCCGGCTCCCACGTCGAGCACGCGCGCACCGTCACGACCGTTCGCGGCGAGGAACGGCTCTACGAACGCCCATCGCGCGCGCGCGAGCGCCACGTGCCCCGGGTGCAGGTGCGGCCTCAGGTCGACGACATCGACCGGCTTCCAGTAGCC
The DNA here is from genome assembly GCA_041658765.1 of Coriobacteriia bacterium. Taxonomy (NCBI): domain Bacteria; kingdom Bacillati; phylum Actinomycetota; class Coriobacteriia; species Coriobacteriia bacterium. The sequence goes on from JBAZZO010000005.1 coordinate 8,915, forward strand.
GCCCTCACCGTAGAGAGCGGCGGTCTGCTCGTCGGAGATCGGCGGGACGGCGACTCCCGTGCCGCACTCCGCGCAGACCGCGACCTCGCTAGGCAGACCGGGCGCGTCCTCGGAGCCGGATGCCGGGTACGGCAGACGCGGTCCGCTCTCGCGCCAGGGCTCGCCGCACGCGGGGCAGGACGCGGGCGCGCCGCCGGAGTCGAGGAACGCCGAGACGCCGCGCATGTCGGCGAAGACCGGCACGCCCTCGCCGAGCGGCTTGCCGCTGTCGCGACCGACGAAGGGGATGCCCGCCTTCTCGGCGAACGCGCGGTCCTCGGGCGTGTCGCCGACGAAGACCGCGTCGGCGGCGCTCACACCTTCCCGCGCGAGGATGTCGGCGAACGCGTCGGTCTTCACCCACGGCGTCGCGTAGACCTCGCGGAAGAAACCGGCGGCCTCGCGGGCCTCGAGGATGCGCGCGAGCTCGCCGGCGGGATTCACGGAGACGAGGTAGAGCGGCACACGCGCCGACCACTCCCGCAGGAACTCGAGCGCTCCGTCGACCCACGGGCAGGCGACGATCGCCTCGGTCACGCACGCCGAGAACTCGGCCGCCAGGCGCTCCTCCGTCTCGGGCGTGTACGGCTCGCCGAGGATATCCTCTGCGATGTGGCGGAACTTCTCGAAGCGGATCACCGCGTTGTTCGCGAGGTGGTACCGCTCGATCTCGGGCCACTCGGGCAGGTGCGCGTAGAGGGAGGCGAAGGCGCGGTCCTTGATGCCCACCGAGTCGACGAGCGTCCCGTCGAAATCGAGGATGACGACCTTCGGCGTCATGCCCGGGTGGAGGCGACGACGCCGCGCATGCGCTCGGCCCACTTCCACAGGAGGAAGACGTCGGAGGAGAGCACGACGAACGTGTAGCCCTCGTCGAAGGCGGCGGCGACCGACGCTTCGTCGGGGTCGACTATCTGGGTGCCGCACGCCTTGCCGGCGCGCCGGCACGCCTCGACCACCGCGGCGCCGGCCTCGCGCACCTTCGGGTGGTCGAGCTGCCCGGGGACTCCGAGCGAACCGGAGATGTCGTAGGGGCCGATCATCGCGCCGTCGACGGCGTCGTTCGCGAGGATAGCGTCTACGTTGGCGACACCGGTGACCGACTCGATCTGAACCAGAAGCGACCCCGCGCCGTTCCACGCGGCCGCATAGGCGTCGAAATCGAAGCCGTACCCCTGGGCGCGCGAGACGCCGAAGCTGCGCCGCCCGATCGGCGGGTACGTCGACCAAGCCACGAGGTCCGCGGCCTGCTCGGGAGTGTCGACCATCGGCACGATGAGACCGTCGGCGCCCGAGTCGAGGAAGCGCTTCATCGCCTCGGGGTTGTGAGAGGCGATGCGCGGAAGGCACAGCGTCCCTCCGGCCTGCGCGGCGGCGATCACGCACTGCGCCTGCTCGTGCGAGATCGTCCCGTGCTCGACGTCGATACCGACGAAGTCGACACCGGCGCGGGCAAAGATCTCGGTGATCGACGGGTGCGCCAGCGACGTCCACGCAGCGAGCGTGCGCTCGCGCCCGCGCAGGCGCGCCTTGAGCGCGCGGCGACGGGCGTTAAGCGAGTCGAGGTCGCTCTGGCCGCTCACAGCAGCTTCTCGCATTCCGCGGCGTCGCGCAGGAACATCTGCACCGTCTCCTTCGAGTACGGGTGCACGATCATCCCCTCCACCAGCGAGGGTACCACCGTGACGATGTGCGCGCCCGCGTGCAGCCACTCGATGATGTTGAGCACCTCGCGCGTCGATCCGACGATGATCCTGGAGTCGAGCTCGAAGTCGTCGATGAGGTCGCGGAGCTTGCGGATCTCCTCGCGCGGGTCGTAACCCATGTTCGCGACGCGGCCGCCGAAGATGGAGACATAGGTCGCGCCGGCGAGCGCGGCGAGGAAGCACTGCTGGGCGCTCATCATCGCGGTCACGTTCACGCGGATGTCGTGGACCGTCTCGAGCTCGTGGACGACCTCGAGGTTGTCGAGCTCGCCGTTCGGACCGTGGATGGTGATCTTCACGTTCACGTTCGGCGCGAGCGCGGCGATCTCCTGCGCCTGCGAGATCATCCCGGCGCGGTCGTTGGTGGTGACCTCCACCGACAGCGGCAGGGGCGCGATGAGCTTCGCGATCTCGACCGTGCGCTCTTGCACGGCGGCCATGCCGCCGGTCACGCCGCACTTCAGCAGGATCGTCGGGTTCGTCGTGACCCCGCGAACGATCCCCATGCGGTGGAACTGCTCGATCTCGGCGATGTTACCCGTGTCGAGGAAGATAGCCATGGCCTTCTCTCCTTACTCGCCGGTCTCGCCGGCCGCGGTCGATTCCCACTTGTTGCCGTGCGCCATCACCCTCGGGTCGGAGACGATGAGATGCCAGACGACCCCCGCGAACGCCTCCGCGTGCGGGGTCACCGTCGCCGGGTCGAGCGTCGGGACTATCACGCAAGCGTCCGCCACCTTCGCGGTGTGGCCGCCGTCGCGCCCGACGACGCCGATCACACGCGCGCCGACCCACTTAGCGTGGTCGAGCGCGCGCACGAGGTTCGCGCTGATGCCGCGCTTCGCGTCTCCCCCGCCGACGGAGAAGACGAGCACCGCGTCGTCCGCACGCAGGCGGCTCGTCTTCAGCCACTCGACGAAGACCGTCTCCCAGCCCTCGTCGTTGGTGCGAGCGGTGAGCTCGGAGACGTTGTCGACGGGAGTGTACGTCTCGATCCCGGCCAGCTTGCGGAAGTCGTTCACCGCGTGCGAGCACGAGCCGGCGCTCCCGCCGACGCCGAGGAGGAAGAGACGCCCGCCGCGCTCGCGCACGTCGAGCACGATGGCGATCATGCGCTCGATGGCGTCGCGGTCGAGAAGCCGGCAGATCTCGGCGGCCTGCTCGAGGTAGTCGTCGGCGTAGGACATGCCCATCTCCTTCTTCAGACCGTGGTGAGGACGACGCGGCCGTAACTGCTGAGCAGCTCGGACTGGAGGAAGCGCTGGAAATCGCGGCGCGTGTGCTCTTCGCGCGAGAGCAGGTAGCGGGCCCAGCGCGGAACGGGCAGCGAGGGGTCGCGCTCGAGGGCGGCCGCGACGATCTCGACGTCGAGGATGCCCGGCGTCGAGAACTCGATGGGCTCGAACCCGTGACGGGCTGTAAGCGTCTTCAGACCGTCGACCGAGAAGACGTTGAGGCGGTCGGGCGGGAAGATGTTGTCGGCGCGGTCCCAGAGCATCTGCAGGTCGAATCCGGACACGAGGATCGCGGTGACGAAGGCGAGCCCGCGCTCGCCCAGCATCGCGCGCGCCCGTGCGAAGAGCGCGTCGACGTCGGACGTGCGGTCGGCGACCTCGAAGAGCGTGACGACGTCGGCGCGCTCGAAGAGCGCGTCGCGGACGACGCGGTCGAACAGCCCCTCGGCCGCGATCTCGTCGATGTAGGTCGACTGCGCGGTGCCGATGTCGGCGCACAGCTTCGCGCCGGGCAGATGCTCGCGCGTCGAGTCGACGACCCACTCGCCTCTAGGTTTGACGATCTTCTCGCGCCGCGCCGCGCCGGAACCGGGCGCCAGCTCCTCGCGCCAGAAACGGCGGGCGGAGGACTCACGGTCGTAGCGATCGAGGCCCGAGTCGCACGGGCGCGGCGTCACGTAGAGCGTGCCGCACGAGGCGCACTCCGCGTACGTGAGGCCGAACTTCTCGAAGGTGGAGGCGACGTCCGGGCTCAGACACGCGGGGCAGGGCACGCGGAGCGCGGCGGCCGGTACGAGCATCTCCCGCACGTCCCGCTCGGTCAGCTCGACGTACTCGCGCAGGAGCGCGGGCGGCTTGAGGTCCTTCTCGCTGTAGTCGTCGAAGATGACGATGTTCTTCATCGTGCGGCCTCCCGCGGTCCGGCGTGCGCGTCCGCGTACGCCGCCTCGACGATCTCCATCACGCGCAGCGCGTCGAGAGACGAGCTGACAGCGACCGGCCGGTCCTCGAGCACGCACGCCGCGAACTCCGCGACCTCGAGGTCCCACGACTGGTCGCGGTCGAAGTACGTGACCTCCTCGGCCGGATTGCCGACCGCCTCGGCCTCGTCCTCGAACTGGCGCTTGCCGACGACGATGCGCTCGCGCCCGTAGCTTCCCGACTTCGAGAGCAGGCCGTCGACGACGAGGTAGCCCTCCTCGAGTATGACGTCGAGGCGGAACGTGTGCTTCCACAGCGTCGCGGACGAGTGCAGCATGGCCGAGCGCCCGGAGTCCGAATGGAGGACGACGTATGCGTTGTCCTCGATGTCGAAGCCCCAGAACGTGTTGTCGACGAAGCACTTCACGCGCTCGAAGTCGCCGCCGACGTAGCGGAAGAGGTCGAGCATGTGGATCCCCTGGTCGAGCAGGATCCCGCCTCCGGAGACGTCCTTGTCGTTGCGCCACGACGCCTTGAAGCCCACGCCACCCGACTTGCCGTAGACGCCGCGCAGCCCGATGACGCGGCCCATGCGGCCGGAGTCGACGATGACCTTCGCCTTGATGATGCCGGGGTGGAAACGGTGGTTGAAGCCGAACATCAGCTTGACGCCGGGCGAGGCGGCTTCCGCCTCGCGGATGCGCTCGATGTCGCTCACGCTGCGCCCCGGCGGCTTCTCGCAGAAGACGTGCGCCCCGGCGGCCATGGCCTCGACGCATGCGTCGGGCGAGAAGCGGTTCGGCGTGCAGACGAAGACTGCGTCCACACCCGAAGCGAGAAGGTCGCCGAGTGACGAGAACGCGGGCACGTCGCCGGCGCGCGCCCGGACCGCGGCGTCCGGCTCGACGACCCCGGCGAGCTCGAGGTCGGGCGAGCGGTCGACGACCGCGCGGCGGATCTCACCCATGTATCCGTAGCCGACGATGCCGGCCCGCAACACGCGCCCCACGACCTGCGTCACCTCATCTCGACCCGACTGTTCGGTTATTGAACATTCTACCGGCGCGCGGAAGGCGATGTCAAAGGCGCCCATGCGCGCGAGCCTACCCGCGCCACCTTGTCCGCTCCCCATGCGCCGGCGTATCGCTCGGCGGCCCGCTCGAGGACGGACTCGCGCGGCATGCCTTCGCGGAATCCGTCGAGGAGCCACGCCAGGTACGTGCCCATGCGCTCGGCCGCCCTCCCGTCGCGGAACGGGTCGAGCTCGGGCAACAGCGGCGACCAGTCCCCGAACCCCGGTGTCCCGCCTGGGACGCGAAGGTGCTCCTCGAGCGCGGCCCACAACTCGGGCCAGTCCGGGAAGGCGACCGTGCCGTCGAGAGCGTGCAGGCGGCTCCCCGGCCATCCCTCGCGATCCAGCAACAGCGTCGGAACGCCGACGAGCGCCGCCTCGAAGCCGGCGGTAGCGGCACACAGGTGCCCGTGTATCGCGATGTCCGCCGCGAGAGCGGCGATCGCGGGCGGATACGAGCCGTGCATCGCGCCGCGCTCTAGCACGAGGCAGCGCCCGGTCGCGATCGCGGCTTCGAGGAGTTCCGCGACCGGCCCGAGACGGCGTCTCAGCGTCCCCGGGACCTTCGGCTTGAGCACTAGCCCGAGCGTCGGGTCGGCCAGCAGACGCCCGAGGATGAACTCGTAGTTCACGCGCATGAAGCTGTCGCCCGTGTGCCACCGATCGTCCGCGGCGGAGTTCTCGTCGAAGAAGGCGAGGACGCGCGATGCCCCGGCGGCGAGCACGCGCTCGCGCAGCTTCGCGGCCGGCGCCTTCAACAGCGGGAACCGATGGTCGCCAACGTAGCCGGTCACCACGAGGTACGGGATCTCGGAGCCCTGCCGCGCCTCGATGTCGAAGGACTGCGGGGCGAAACAGAACGCCACGTCGGCGCCGATGGCCTGCTCGGGCGAGGGGAACTCCTCGAGGGCCCGCTGGTAGATCGCGGTGGCTCCTCCGGCGGCCTCCATCGCGTCGGCTATGACGCAGTGGTCGGCGACGTACTTGAACCACGAGACGTAGAGCTTCGACCCGGTGCTCGTGAAGAGGTCGTACCAGCGGTCGTGCTCCGCCCTGTACTGGGCGACCTCCTGCTCGAGCCACCGGCCACGCGGATCGCGCGAGCCGCGGGACACGGGGGAAGCGACGGGGCCGTCCTCCACGCGCCGCCAGTGATAGAAGACCGGCGCCTCGGGAGCGGTGCGCGCGCGAGGGGTGAGCGCGATCGCCGACATCCCGTGACCCGCGATCTCCGCCCACTTCGCGGGGTCGAGGGGATCGCCGGGGGTGTTGAAGGTCAGCAGCACGTCTTCTCCGCGCAGCTCCTCGGAGCGCTGCCAGAAGAAGGCGTCGCAGTAGAGTTCCGGCCGGTCGAGGTTGAGCTGGCCGTAGTACTCGACGGCGAGCTTCGGCTCCCCTTGGGACGGAACCGCGGACCTGCGTCGCATGGAGCGCAGCGTCCCGGCGACGCCCTGGTCGGCGATGGAGTCCCAGACCGATCGCGCCTGCAGGAAGCGCGTGCCGAAGACGCGGCGCACGACGTTCTTCGCGCCGCCTCGCGAGACCCTCGCGGGGACGACGCGCACGCTCCAATGCGCACCGTACGCCTCCACCTGCGGCTGCCAGGTGCTCCGGTTGATGAAGAGGACGGTCTCGGCGCCTTCGAGACCTTCGACCCGGCGCTTCCAGACGACGACCTGCGTGAGGTAGAGCGCGCGCCACACCGTGGTGGCGTTGAAGAAGTCGAACGCCGCGAGGCGCTTCGTGAGGAAGAGCGGGAGCCGGCCCGTGGTGGAGGGATCGCGCAGCACCCGCTCGAACGCGGGATCGCGCAGTATCTCGTCCGAGACCTCGCCGTAGTCGCTGTAGGCGGTGCGCAGCCGGATCAGTCTCCCCTGCTCGTCGCGCACGTCGACCATCCGGAAGTGGAACGGCTCGACCGACGCGCCGGCCAGGCGCGCCGTCGCCCGAGCGAGAGCGAGACCGCTTCCGGAGGCGTCGATGTAGCGCAGGACCGGCCGGCCGTCCGTCCGGCGCGCACGAGCGAGGAAGGGCAGGAGGACGCGGAGCCATGCGCCCGCGGTGAGGGTCTCGACGACGTAGAGCGCGGGCGGTGTCTCAGGCATATCTTCAGGCGACCTTCGTCTTGAAGACCAGCTTCACGACGTCGCCGGGGAGGCCTTCCGCGCGCACACCCGGCTCGTGCGCTTCTCCGGGGAAGAAGACGACGAACGAGCCGGCCTCCGCCAGGATCGTCGACACCCGCTCGGGCGCCCGGCATGCGAAGAAGCCGCAGTCGCCGGCGTCGTCCCAGAGCTTGAGCGGCGCGAGCGTCTCGGCAGACACGACGCGCATGATCTCGGCGCCCGAGACGACCACCTGGATGTCGGCATAGCGGCGGTGCGTCTCGAAGCCGTTCGTGCCCGGCTCCCAGGGGGCATAGCGCAGCACGCGCACGAAGAGGTCGCCGCCATCGATGACGTGCTCGCCGCTCGTGAGCGACGCCACGTCGGTCGCGGCCAGGTACTCGGCCACGCGCTGCGCGCGCGGGACGTTCGGGTACGCCGTGAGGCGGTCGATGCGGTCGAAGATCAAGAACGCCCTACCCTTCGGGATAGACGTGCGGGACGAGGTCGCGACTCACCACAAGTCGCACCGCGGGCTCGTCGCCGGCCGCGGTGATGCAGGGCACCCGGTCCTTGCGCATGAAGAGCGGCGACGCGCTCATGCGGAGACACCCCGAGCCAAATTTCGAGCAGAGAAGCCCCGCGGCGCGCGCGTTGACCCGCATTCCGCGTACCTGCTAGTGTTCGTGGCGGCGTTGCCGCTGTCCCAAACACCGAGCGGAAAAGGGTCGCCTTGTGCCTGTGCCTGTGCCTTACTCGCTGAAGCGCGCTATCCGCTCCGCCAGTCGGCGGATGATCGAGAAGTTCGTGCCTATCCCCAAGACCCATTGGGAGACGATCGCCGAGTACGTGTGCGCGGAGGCCGTCGAGGGCGACTACCTCGAGTTCGGGGTCTTCCGCGGCGGATCCTTCATCTCCGCGTACCACGCTCTCGAGGACGCGATCGCCGACTGGTCGTCGGAACGACGCAACGCGTGCGCCTACTCTGGCGATGCGAGACTGGGTGCCCCGGCCCCCCTCGTCAAGACAGGCGCCCGCTACTTCGCGTTCGACTCCTTCGAGGGACTGCCCGACGTCTCGGGCGTCGACGCTGGCAACTCCAGGTTCACCAAGGGTCGCTACAACTGCAGCGAGGAGGAGTTCCGAGCGATACTCTCCCGCTACGGAGTCGACCTCGATAAAGTCACCACCGTCCCAGGCTGGTACGACGATTCGCTCACGGACGAGATCAAGCAGCGGCATGGACTGACGGCGGCGGCTGTCGTCATGGTCGACTGCGACCTGTACGAGTCGACGCGACCGGTGCTGGCTTTCATCACCGATCTGGTCGTCGATGGGACCGTGATCGTTTTCGACGACTGGTTCAACTACCGCGGCAACCCCCTCAAGGGCGAGCGCCGCGCCGTTGCGGAGTGGCTGGCGGCCAACCCGCGGTTCCAGCTGACCGACTATCACATGGGCGGGTCGACGCAGAAGAGCTTCATCCTCAACATCGTGGAGCCCGCCGACAACGAGTGACGCGACGCGTGGCATACGACCGATGAGGCATTCCCGTATCACTGCCCTACCCTTCCGGATAGACGTGGGGGACGAGGTCCTTGCTCACCGCGAGGCGCACCGCGGGCTCGTCTCCGACCGCGGTGATGCAGTGCACCCGGCCCTTGCGCATGAAGACGACGTCGCCGGGGCGCACGATGCGTTCGGTCCCCTCGATCTCCCAGCGCCACGTGCCCTTCACGATGTACCACCACTCGTTCCACTCCGGGTGGTAGTGGAGCCGGTTGCCCTCGCCCGGGAGCTGCGAGATCAGCGTCGCGCTGTTGTTCTCGGTGTTCACGACGCGCCGGCACCAGGACCGGTCGTCGTCCGCCTCCTCGATGATCTCGAAGACGTTCACGCACTCGAGGTTCTCGTGGTCGAAGTCCTCGACGAGAACGCCGTCGCGCTTCAGTATCGCCGGGACCTCGCACTCGGAGACGAGATCGGGCTCCCAGAACCGCGGCTCGAGGCGCGTCGGGTCCGCGCGGTACGCGAGCGCGACCTCGGCGAGGTGGAAGTCCTCCTCGTTGTCGATGTCGATGGTGGCCAGGCCCTTGACGACGTGGTATCCGATGCGGCTCGACCCGCCGTGGTACGCGCAGCCGAGCTCGGCCATGTCCCGCTTCCAGGAGTCGTACGTCCACGCCATCAGCACGGTCGCGTAGGACTGGACGGGAGTCATCGTCTGCGACGACCTGTGCGGCTCCAGCGTCGAGAAGTTGACCGGCTCGCCTTCGAAGACGCACGCGATGCGGTGGTCCTCGACCGAGACGAGCGTCTCGAAGCCCTCGCGCACCATGCGCTCGACGAACTCCCGGATCTCCTCGGGCGTTATCAGAGGAGACGTCGGGAGGAGCTGCACGAGGACGTCGGCCTCGACGTTGCGCACGAAGTCGTCGGCGAAGGCGTCGTTGATCGCGGCGTTCGACGCGAGGTCGGCGGGTCGCTTGTAGAACCGCACTCCCCAACGCGCGGCGACGTCGGCGAAGACATCGGCCTCGCTGTTGACGTACACCTCGTCGAAGACGCCCGAGTCCTTCGCGGCCTCGATCGCCCACGCGATGAGCGGCTTGCCCGCGAGCAGGCGCAGGTTCTTGCGAGGCACCCGCTGGCTGCCGAGACGCGCCGGTATCATCGCGACGATCCGCTTGCCGTCGATCATGGGGTCGTCCTCTCCGGATAGCCCCCGACGAAGTCGTCCCAGGCGCGGGCGACCTCGTCGGGGGTGAGGTCGTCGGCCTTGAGCATCTCCCCGACGCCGCAGGCGAGGATCATGGTGAGCCCTTCCCCGACGCGCTTCTTGTCCCTGCGCATGTAGCGCACGATCTCGCCGGCCGGCACGCGGGCGACGTCGAACCGCGGGTAATGCGGCCGAAGCAGCGCCTCGAACTCCTCGTAGGTCTCGCGCGACATGAGCCCGCGGCGCATCGAGACGAGGTCGGCGACGCCCATCCCGACGAGGACCGCCTCGCCGTGGCTGACGCCGAAGTCGCTCGCGCTCTCGAGCGCGTGACCTACGCAGTGCCCGTAGTTCAGGAGGTTGCGCCGTCCGGTGTCGAACTCGTCGCCCTCGAAGTACGAGCGCTTGACCTCGAGCGTCGAGCGCACGACCTCCGGCAGCATCAGCGAGCGACGCAGGTCCGGCTCGGCGAGGTAGGCGCGCAGCAGGGCGTAGCCGCGCTCGTCCGACATGAGGTGGAACTTCACGATCTCGCCGAGGCCGGAACCGAAGTAGGCGTCGGTGAGCGTCTCGCAGAACGCCGGGTCGACGAAGATGCGGTCCGGCGGGTAGAACGTGCCGATGAGGTTCTTCGCGTCGCCGAAGTTGATCGACGTCTTCGAGCCGATGCACGAGTCGGCCTGAGCGAGCAGCGTCGTCGGGAAGAAGACCCACGGGATGCCGCGGTAGAGGGTGCTCGCGACGAAGCCGCTGACGTCCTGGAGGATGCCGCCGCCGAACGTCACGAGCACGTCGTTGCGACGGAAACCGGCGTCGACGAGCCACCGGTAGGGCTCGGCCAGCGCCGCGTACTCCTTGTTCGTCTCGAGCGCCGGGATCACCAGCATCGGATCGACTCCGACGAATGTCTCGAGGCGGTCGCGGTAGAGACGATGGACGTTGCCGTCGACGAAGAAGAAGAGCCGCTTGCCCGGCCACGGCGCCATGAGGCGCTCGCGCGATTCGAGAGACCCCGCGACGACCTCGAGCGCGTAGTCCTTGACCTTCGATGTGATGAGCATCTCGCCGCTCACGCAGCCGTCACCCCGCCGTCGACGGTCACGGTCTGACCCGTGACGTAGGTGTTCAGTCCCGAGCACAGGAAGAGCGCGACCGAAGCGATCTCGGCGGGCTGGGCGAGGCGGTCGAGCGGGACGGCACGACGCAGATCCTCGCGCTGCTCGGCCGTGAGCGTGCGCTGCGCCATGTCGGTCGCGGTGTACCCGGGGCACAGCGCGTTCACGAGGACGCCGTATGGCGCGAGATCGAGCGCGGCGGCGCGCGTGAGGCCGACGAGCCCGGCCTTCGCCGCGGCGTAGGCCGCGCCTCCCGGGCGCGAGACGAACGCGGCGATCGACGCGACGTTGAGGACGCGGCCCGAGCCGCGCTCGCGCATCTCCCGCGCGACGGCGGCGGTCAGGCGCGCGGGACCCTCGAGGTCGACGGCGATGACGCGGCGCCACGTTTCGAGGTCGAGGTCGTCGATGGGGCGCGGGGCGTGTATGCCCGCGTTGTTGACGAGCACGTCGAACGGGCCGATGTCCGGCAGCGCGCCGAGGAACGCGGCCGCGCACGCCTCGTCGAGCCAGTCGAGCCGGGCGTACGAGCAACCCTCGCGATGCGCGACCCACTCCGGCGCGTCGGCGCCAGTACCCGTCACGACCACCGTCGTGCCGCGCTCGAGGAAGGCCTCGGCGATGGCCCTGCCGATGCCGCGCGTCCCGCCCGTGACGAGCGCGCGCGTCCCGCGATAGTCGATGCGCAGGCTCATCTGGCGACGTACCCCCCGTCGACCACGAGCGACGTGCCGGTCATGTAGGTGTTGAGGTCGCTGACGAGGAACGCGCACGCCGCGGCGATCTCCTGCGGCGCCGCGAAGCGGCCCAGCGGGATGCGCGAGGTCATCTCCTCGGCATCGGCGTCGGTCAGTATCGAGGCGGTGAGGTCGGTCATCGTCGGCCCGGGGCAGACGGCGTTCACGAGGATGCCGTGCCCAGCGAGGTCGAGCGCCGCTGCGCGCACGAGCCCGAGCAGCCCCGTCTTGCTCGCCGAGTACGCGTCGCGCATCTCGCGCGAGACGAAGCTGAAGATCGAGCCGAGCATGAGCACGCGCCCTCCGCGTCCAGCGCGCTCCATGACGCGCGCGGCGGAGCGGGTGACGAGCATCGCGCCGGTGAGGTTGACGTCGAGCACGCGGCGCCAATGCGCCTCGTCGATAGCGTCGATGGGCTCGATGATGTTGATGCCGGCGTTGTTGACGAGGATGTCGAGCCGCTCCCAGGTCTCGAGCTCCGCGCAGAAACGCTCGGTGTCGGCAGCGTCGGCGAGGTCGAGGGGCAGGTAGCGCCCGTCCGGCGCGCCCTCGGGGCGCTCGGCGGCGGTGCCGGTGTACGCCACGTCCGCGCCGGCCTCCGCGAGCGCGACGACGAGCGCGGCGCCGATACCGCGCGTGCCGCCGGTGACGAGGGCCGTCTTGCCGTCGAACCTCACGCGCTCACCGACTTCGTCATCCGGCCCGCCTCGTAAGTCGCCTCGACGAGGCGGAGCACCTTGCCTGAGTCCAAGAGCTCCTCGATGTCGCGGCACCCCGGCACGCCCCCGACCGTGGCGCGCTTGTCATCGCTGTACTGACCACGCGGCGACAGATCCCCCGATGTAGCCGTGTCCGACGACGCCTGCTGTGAGCGATCCGGGCATCTATGCACTGCCCTCGCAACTTGGGTGGTCCGGCGGGCTGCAATACAAGCGCCCTCGCCGGGATCGAAGTTGTTCATTTGATGAACAGTATAGCAGGCTTCCGCAGGTAGCAGAAGCACTTGGACGTCGCATGACAAGCACAGTGTGAAGGTCCTGCCCCATCCGAATCGGCAGCTGGGGCCCCGAAGAAAAGACGCACCGGTGGGACGACTCAGACGGGCTTCGGTGGCGATGTCCCGGCCTCCCCCGCCGACCCATGGCTGACCGATCGCTCACGTCGACGCACGAGGAGAACGATGGCCACACAAGCCGCCATACCGCACAGGCCTAGGAGCGACCCGAAGAAGACACTGTTGCGATAGAGGGGTGACACGGGCAGATCAAGCAGACTTGCTCGCATGGTCAGCTGTACAACCCTATCACTGGGTCTCCACACACTCTCCGTCGCCGCGACACGCCACACGATGGAGTGGGACAGCAGCGAGCTGGCCAGGACGATCGGCACAAGCCAACGGAGTAGGGTTCGCCACTTTGGCACGACGCCCACGGTCAGTCCGGATAGTCCGTGGGTAGCGGGCAGCAGGATCAACAGCAGCGGCACGATGATGAGCCTGCTTGGGACGCGGTCAAACACGGGCACGGGCAGGATGAGCCGCACCGCCCTGAACACCGCAAGATAGATCGGCCCCATGCTCATCGCCAGCAACACTGCGCCGACCGCCATCAGACGACCATACGGCCCCCTGAGCCAGCGATCCGAATCCTCACGAAGTGCCCAGACCAGGCCGACGACGATGACCAGAAGACCGAAAAGGCCGACGTACACGTCCAAGTCCCAGTAGCTACCAGCACCGTAGTGGGCATTGTTCACCACCGTAAGGCTCTCTGCAAGACTGGACAGCCAGGCCTCTGGCGTCCAGAACGGGAGTACCCCATGGAGATATGCACCGTATCCCCCGCCTGGAACACGCACGGCAGAAGAGTAGCCGCTAGCCAGCCATACGGGTATCAGACGTCCGGCTGATGCGATGACCGAGAGACCGAAGGAAACGGCGAAAGGCCTGAAAGCCTTGGGGGCGACAATAGCGCAGACCGCAATCAACTCGAGCATGTGGAAGTACTGGTGGACGCTTCCCTGGTAGATGACGGCAGCCGTGAGAAGGGCCAGCAGCGCCGCATGCATCCATTGCGCCCTGTCGTTGGCCTGAGCGGACTTCAACACGCGCCACGCCATAAGAAGAACCGCGGGCCACAAGAAGAAGCCGACGCACATAAGGGAGCCCGCAGCCATCTGGGCGGTGAAGTAGCCGCCCGCCGTGAACACCAGTGCGGCCAGGATGAACGCATAGTCGTCAAGCTCCGCCTCGTCCATCAACGCGCGAAGACCGAGCAGCCCTAGAACGTACAGACCCACTGTCTGTATCCCGATGAAAGCCTTCGTCGACACGAACAACAGCAGGAAAGCCTGTGGCGAGAACAGACACTGCGGCATGGCCATGAGGCTGCTGCTCCCCGTCCAGAAGCCGTGGATCAGCTCCTCTGGGGCGAAAGCGACGTGCCATGGCAGGGTCCCATGCCGCAACGCCAACCGGATGGATTCGATCATCTGGTGGGAGTAGAACCAATCGAACGCAACGTAGCGGGGGTTCCCCGAGTACAGAAACCAAAGCCAGAACATCGCTCCTGCCGCAGCGACCATTCCGGTGACGAACCGCTTACGCGCTTCAGGTCGAACGTTCAACCTACCCACTTCTCCATCCCAAGGTCTGAGCCACGATCGCCCACAGCGCGCACCAGAACCGCCTGGGCCGCATGAGGACCGGCACGAGCAAGCCGATTGTCGCAGACCGTCCGCATGTCCGACAAGCCGATCCCAGAACCGCGGGACGGCGACCAGGCGCGGTGCAGAAGTCCTGATACACCCGGCCTCGTACCGCATCGGCGCCGGCACCGCCAGTGATCAACTACGTGCTCACGAGATGACCCTGTTCTGGGTCGATAGCATCATGGCGGATGCCTCGGACAACGACTCGAAGGTGCCAGCGTCCGACCAACCACCCGCGACGATCCCGTAGCTCAGCGTCCCGCGGCGGGCGTATTCGTTGTTCACGTCCGTGATCTCCAACTCGCCCCGGCCGGACGGGGCAGTGCCCTCGATGATCGACCACACGCTCTTGTCATACATGTAACAGCCGACCACCGCGTAGTCGCTCGGGGGCTTGGACGGCTTCTCCTCTATCGAGACGATCTGCTGCTCGTCGAGGGCAGCGACCCCGAAGCGCTCCGGATCACCGACTTGCTTGAGCAGGACTCGAGCTCCCTCGGCCTGCTCGGAGAACGCCTGCGTGTGCGGAGCGATGGCGCGCTCGAACACGTTGTCCCCCAGAAGCACCACCACTCGATCGTCGCCCACGAAGCCGCGTGCCATCGACAGGGCATGCGCGATGCCTCCGGCCTCCTCCTGGACCCGATAGGTGAACTCGCAGCCGAAACGCGCCCCGGAGCCGAGTGAGTTCACGATGTCGCCCATGTGCTGTGTGGACGTCACGACAAGGATATCTGTGATCCGGGCAGCCACGAGCTGTCGAACCGGATGCCAGATCATCGGCTCCCTGCCGACAGGCAAGAGATGCTTGTTGGTCACCTCAGTGAGCGGACTCAGCCGTGTTCCGCGGCCACCCGCGAGCACCACGCCCTTCAATGGATCACCTCGTCCCTCACTAGCCGGCCTTAGGCGGCACGCACCGCAGCGTCACACCCGGACAGCGCTCACTCCGGGAACGCCTTGCGCGAATCTCGGACCCGGGCCCGGTTCTGGCAGGCTAGCAACCGTTCGAGCCGGACGTCAAGAACGATCGCGACACCTGCCGGAGTCCATAGCCTTGGAGATCGGTGACTCCGCATTCCCCAGCCTCCAACAGATCCACGAGCAGTTCCGCCCGAAGTCCGGCTACGGGGACTTCCTGCACACGATCGTCTGCAAGATCCCGTTGCGGAACAGCGTCGACGTGGAGAACAGTCCCCAGACCACCGTCGTGTACGCCGCCCGGAGGGCGGGCGAGCCCTCCGGAACATCAACCGCACGCAAGGGGTAGTTGTGGTTCTCTTGGAAGACTGCCTCCAGACCGGAAGACCGCATCAGACGCCGAAGAGATTGGTTCGTGAAGTGATGCAGGTGGTGCGGGCTGTATAGCCGACGATAGGCCGCACTCTGGCCCAGACCGTTCAGCGTCCTGGCGACCCGGTAGAACAGCCCGTCGTTGTTCACCGTCATCATGATGACGAGCCCCCCAGGCCGCAGCCCTTCCATCACTCGCCGAACGAACAGGTCAGGGCGCTCCAAGTGCTCTATCAGAGCAAGCCCCGTGATCGCATCGAATCCTCGGAGCAACTCCTCGTCCATCACATGGCCCATCACGTCGCCGCAGACGATATCGATGCCCGGCAGGGGTCTTGGGTTCAGATCCACTCCCCACAGCTCCAGCTTCGGATCGTTGCGCTGCAGATACTGGAGGAAGTCACCTCTGCCGCACCCCACATCGAGAACCCTGAGAGGACCGTTACCCAACCTCTCTCTGATCTGAGAATGGGCCAAGCGGAACAGGGCGACATTGGGATGAGCGAACCAGTTCGCGTGTTCGGCGTCATAGTACTCATCCTCATAACCCTCGCCGTCACTGCGCTGTCCAGCTGCCGCCAGTAAGGTGAAAACATGCGTGCACTCCGCGCATCTGAAGAGTCCCTGTTCGGGATCGAGTACGCGGACCCCCTCCACGGCGCCACACACCACGCAGACTGGGGTTCCCGTCCCAGCGAAGGCGGACGCCTCGCCGATCTGAGACGTTCCAGCACCGGGATCGGTGATCTGCCGTTCTTGTCCGGCGGTGCCTGGTCTCTCGCGTCCCACAACATCCTCCCCACATCCGAAACGCCGCAGACCTGAACTCGGAGTCGATCGGCCATGTGTCGGGATATGCGGCCGATGCTGGATTCTACCGCAAGTCCCCTTTCGATGTTCGGGCCTTCGGGCGCTGCGACAAGGCGGCTGGAACACTCGAAGCGACGCGCTGCGCGTCCCACAGCCGCGAGCGGTATCCTATTCTGCGACGCCCGATCACATCCCTGGAGAAGAGTACATGGATCCGCAGTATCTGGCATCGTTCGAACGGATCGAGAAGGACCACTGGTGGTTCAGAGCACGGCGTGAGATCGTCGGCGACGCGCTGCGCAGACACGCCCCCCCCGGTCCCGGGATCTTCGTCGACATCGGATGCGGCACCGGCGGGAACGTCGCGCCGCTCGCCAACGTAGCATGTTGCGACGTGGCGATCGGCATAGAACCGGATGCCGGAGCCCGTGCAGCGTGCGAAACCAAGGGCCTCGACGTCCGCGATGGGACGGCGGCGTCGCTGCCGTTCGACGAGCGGTCAGCGTCGGCAATCACGATGCTCGACGTCATGGAGCATCTGGATGATGACGCAGGCGCCTTAGCTGAGTCAGCGCGTGTGCTGGCACCCCACGGAGTGCTCGTGGTCACGGTACCGGCCATGCGCGCCCTATGGAGTCCGCATGACGAACGCAACCACCATCGGCGTCGCTACTCCCTGAGTCAAGCCACCGGACTGGTGGAGAGCGCCGGGTTCGACGTCGTCGAGGCCACGTACTTCAACACGCTGCTCCTGCTGCCCGTGGCGCTGGTCCGCATCGCTCAGCGCATTCTGCGCCACGGTGGAGCCTCGCAGGAACGCATGCCATCGCCCGCACTCAACCGTTGCCTGTATCGAGTGTTCTCGCTGGAGCGACGCTGGCTCGCATGCCACGCGTTTCCTATAGGCGTCTCTATCCTCGTCGTCGGACGACGCCGCTAGGTGCGCTGAAGACCGCCGACGCCTCCGGCGACCACCTCGGCGACCGTCGCGCGCAACCCCTCGTCGAGAGCGGTGGCGGGCGTCCAGTGCAAAATTCTCGCCGCGGTGTCGACCGAGAACACGAAGTCCCCTGTCTCCACAGCAGCATGCTCGGTCGGCCATGGGACGGTCTCGACCGCCCCGTCGGACACGATGTCCACCACCATGCGCGCGGCGTCGAGCAATCGTGTCCCGACACCGGAGCCCACATTGACCACCCTACCGACCGAGGCGTCGGTCGCAGCTGCGGCTAAGAGCGCCTCTATCACGTCGTCCACGAAGACGTAGTCGCGCAACTGACTGCCGTCGCCGAAGACCTTTATGGTCTTGCCCTGCATCGCGAGATCCACGAAATGGTTCAGGATCGAGTAGCGTGGACCGGTCGAGCAGGCGCAGGGTCCGTAAGGGTTGGAGATGCGCAGCACCGTGGTCCTTACGCCATGGAGGCCGTGGAAGACCAGATGGTAGTGTGTGCAAGTCAGCTTATGCACCCCGTACAAGCTGGTAGGCACAGTCTGATGCGACTCGTCGACCGGCAAGTGGAGTGCCCTGCCGTACTCGAGCCGCGAACCGGGGTACACGACGCGAGCCCCTAGGCCCGTTGCGACGATCGCCCCCAGCAGAATCAGCTGCCCACGACAGTTGCTTTCGAGGCTCTCGACCGCACCAGCGGGGGTATCGACCGTGCCAGACCTGCCCCCCATGGGGAAGATGACCTCGGCATCGGCCACCAGTGACGTCACAAGCATCTCGTCCAGCACGGAGCCCTCGACATACCGCACGTCTGGGACCTCCCGTGCGGGGGGACGCAGATCGAGCGAGACGCACCGAGCACCCGCGGAGGCCAGTCGAGAGATGAGCCTCGATCCGATGAAACCGCTGCCGCCCGTGACGAGGACGTCACGCCCGGACCACGGATCCGGCGCACGGCGGTCGTAACGACTCATCGAGCCGTCCCGCCGTCCTGACACCTGTCGTCGGGAGCGGGTCGCTGCCCCGTGGCTGCTCCGGACACTCGGGACACGAGGTACAGCGGCCGTCGTTTTGTCTCATAGTAGATGCGGCTCGTGTACGCGCCGAGCATCCCGATGGACACGAGCTGGACACCGCCTAGGAACAGCACGGCGATCAACACCGACGTCGTGCCTGGCAGGATGGATGCCGGGTCCACCAGCCTCTTGTACAGCACGACCGCTGCGTAAGCGAACGCAACGCACATCACCACGACGCCGAACCGCGCCGACAGCGCCAGAGGCCATGCTGAGAAACTCGTCACCCCGTCCATACCAAGACGGACCAGTCGACGCAAGCTGTAATTGGTCCGACCCGCGAACCGACGATTGCGCACGTAGGCGACCGAGGTCTGTCGGAAGCCGGCCCATGCCACCATGCCGCGCAGGTAGCGGCTCTCCTCCCGCATCCCTCCGATGGCATCCACGACTACCCGGTCCATTAGGCGGAAGTCACCCGCGTCGACCGGTATGTGCGTATCGGACAACCAGCCGAGCACCCGGTAGAACGCTTTGGCTGCGGTGAGCTTGATGGCCCCCTCGCCCTCGCGTCGGTCGCGCACGGCGAAGACGGTCTCGAACCCCTCACGCCATTTCGCGACCATCTCCGGGATGACCTCGGGGGGGTCTTGTAGATCGTCGTCCATCACCACGACGGCGTCGCCAATGGCATGATCGAGGCCTGCTGTGATCGCGATCTGGTGACCGAAGTTCCGTGACAAATGGAGCACTCTGACGGACTCGTCGCGCTCAGCGATAGCGTCGAGCAGCTCCGCCGAACGATCCGCACCGCCGTCGTCGACGTAGACGATCTCGTGAGCCATCTCAGGCGCCATGCCATCGAGGACGCCCTTCAGCCTCCTGTATAGCTCGTCGACGACTTGCTCGCTCAGGTAGACCGGGATGACCACGCTCAGTGTCGGCGTTTGATGCGAATTCACCGGCTCCCCTTGGGTCGATCATGATCGCCGCGGGTCCCCGCCTGCCCCGCCCGAGGCAACACTACCATGACCTTGAGCGTTCTCCAACGGACCGGGAGGTCCACTCGGTCGGGTGCCGACGACACACTGCATCGCCCGTGACGAGCGCCGTCTTGCCGTCGAACCTCACGCGTTCACCGTCTTCGTCATCCGGCCCGCCTCGTACGTCGCCTCGACGAGGCGCAGCACCTTGCGCGCGTCCTCGCTGTTGCCGACGGGAACGGGAGCGCCGGTGCGGATGCAATCGACGAACATGCCTATCTCGCGGTCCCACGACGTGTCGACGTGGTAGACGAGCTTCTCCTCGTCGGTCCACGACGCCGCGGGGGGCGCCGAGCGGTTCTTCGCGACGGACATGACCTCGTCTCCGTAACTGTTCGAGCTCGTCTTGAGGCCGTTGATCGCGATGTAGCCGCGCGAGAGGAACACCTCGAGCGAGAAGATGTGTCGCCACTGCGTCATCGTCGAGTGCAGCGACGCGCATTGCCCCTTCGCGTTGCTGTAGATGGCGAAGACATTGTCCTCGATGTCGAGGTTCCAGTAGAGGTTGCTCACGTGCGCCTGCACGGTGTCGAAGTCCCCGGCCATCATGAGGAAGAGGTCGAGCATGTGGATGCCCTGGTCGAGGAGGATCCCGCCGCCGGCGATCTCGCGCTTCGCCCGCCATGTCGAGAAGAAGTCCTCGTCGACCGACTTGCCGTAGCGTCCGCGCATCCAGAGCAGCTCGCCGTACTCGCCCGATTCGATGAGCTCCTTCGCCTTGATCATCGACTCGTGGTGCCGGTGGTTGAAGCCGAACATCAGCTTCGCGCCCGGATGCGCGGCTTCCGCGGCGACCATCTCCCCCAGCTCGGTCATGTCCCGCCCTGGCGGCTTCTCGCAGAAGACGTGCTTCCCCGCGTCGAGACCCGCCACGACGAAGTCGCGCATGACGTCGTTGCTCGTGCAGACGACGATCGCGTCGAGCATCGGGTCGGCGATGACCTTCATCGGGTCGGTCGTGAAGAGGGCCTCCTCCGGGATGTCCTCGACGGGCGCGCGCTCGCACACCACCGCGACCTCGCATCCCTCGATGCGCGCGAGGGCGTCGTGGCGTATGCGCCCCATCTTGCCGTACCCGATGATGCCGAACCGCAGGATGTCGCTCAACGCGTGCTCTCCCGTCAGCGGATGACGTACTCGACGGCGCCGATGATGGCGTCGTTCACGTAGTGGATGAGAAGGTTGTGCGCCATCTCCACGTACCCGTAGGCCTTCGAGTCGACGTAGACGTTCACGTCGCCGGCGGCGCGCAGCGGGTTGTCGGGGTCGAATCCGGAGAAGGTCAGGACGGTCATGCCGATCCGGCGCGCGACCGCGACGGTGTTGAGGATGTTGCGCGACGTGCCGCCGCTGCTGATCGCGATGAGCACGTCGCCCGGGCGGGCGTAGCGATCGAGCGCCTGCGCGAAGGCGTGCTCGTAGCCGTAGTCGTTCGCGAGCGTCGTGATGGTCGGCGTGCCGGAGAAGGCCATCGCGCGCAGGCCGGCGTTCTTCGTCAGGTCGATCGTCATGTGCTCGGCGATAGCCGCCGAGCCTCCGTTGCCGACGAGGAAGACCGTGGCGCCCGATCCCCGCGTCGCCTCGATGATCCGGACGCACTCGACGAGCGCGTCGCGTTGAGCGGGGTCGTCGAGCACATCGCGCACGCATATCTCGAAACCCTCGAAGTACCCGTCGAGGTACTCAGGCGTAGTGTTCGCCATCGCGCATCCTTCCACCGAGATAGGTCTCCTCGTACATGTCGCAACAGCGGTCGAGGGCGGCCATCGCTTCCGGCCCCGCGGTCAGCGCCGCGAACCTGCGGCGCACCTCGAGCTCGTCCGCCTCGGTCGCGCCCTGGGCCGGCGGTTCCCAGCCGCAGCGCTCGTAGATGTCGAGCCTGATCCCCTCGCCCCATCTCGCGCGGGGCACGTTCTGCTTGCGCAGCATCCTCAGCGTCACCTCGTCCGAGCGCGTGCCGAGCGCGTCCTCGATCTCGGCTAGGTAAGGCGCCGGCTCGACGACGAACCGCTCGAACGGGATGGTCACGATGCGGGCGCCGTAGCGCGCCTTCAGCGTCGCCTTCGTCTCCTCGGTGAGCGCGGTAAGCCGGTCGACGGCGTGTATCGCCCGCTCGGTCTCGTTCGAGCGCGCGAAGAGGTCCTCCCAGCCGACGGTGTAGCACGGCACCTCGCCGCCGTCGCCGTGGGCGACGTAGACGTCGAAGTCGCGCGGGTCCGCCACGAGCGAGGCCATGTTCAGCGCCTGCTGCTTGAGCATGTAGAGCGGGTGGCGCACGACCTCGAGGAGGACGGCCCGCTCGCCGAGTGCGGCGAAGACCGGCTCCGCGAACGCGAGGAGCTTGTGCGTCGTGAGGTGAAGGATCGGCCGCTCGTCGCGGATGCGCGCGGGGACCGCCTCGTCACCGGCGGCGAAGAGGCGCTCGAAGTAGCGCCACCGCCGAGGCGCGCGCCACGCGCTCGAGAGGTCGCGGGGGCGGAAGTTCGTCTCGCGGGACATCATCGTGTCGTAGAGACGCAGGTCGGTCTGGAGCCCGACCATCGCCGCGGCGGCGTCGAGGGTGATCTTGCCCAGCGAGTGCAGGTCGCAGACGTGCTCGATCGCATACGCGTACGTCAGCAGCTCGACGCGCGGCATGGCCGCGACGATCGGCGAGAGCATCGTCTTGCCGCAGCCGGGGAGACCGTCGACGAAGACGACCTTCTCGGCGAGGTGGCCGCGGCGTACGACCTCTATGTCCGTGACTGCGGGCACTTCCGCGCTCCCTTAGAGGTTCTCGACCCGGTGGCGCAGCTTCCACTCGCCGCCGTCGCGCACCCATAGGTGCGGCGAGCGGGCCTTGTCGCACAGCTCGTCGAACTCCTCGAGCGTCATGCCGATGTGCTCCATGACCTCGGCGATGTAGCGCTGCGGCTTCTCTCCGTCGAAGCGGTGGACGAGCGCGACGGCCTCCTCGCGCGTGAGGTGCTTGTTGCGCACCTCCTGGCTCGAGTCGTAGGTGGCGCGCCCGAGGCCGAACTTCATGAACGTCGTGTAGTAGTGGAGGTCGTCGATCTTGTCGTCGATCGAGTTGTACTTGCTGTACGTCCCCTCCGTGCGGAACGGACGGGCCTTGAAGCCCGTGTGCTCGACGGCGTAGTAGTAGGACTCCTGCGGCGTCCACTTCAGGTAGTAGCCGAGGTAGTGGACCTCGATGTTCGAGCGCTCGATCTCCTCGACGGGCGGGGGCAGGTAGATCATCAGGTCGTTCATGTCGACGCCGAACTTGGAGCGGAGCTCCTCGATCGAGACCCCGCCGAGGTACATCTCGTCGAGGTGCTCCATCGTGTAGTAGCTCTTGTCCCGCAGCGAGGACGTGTTGTCGGCGAGCGGGTTGCCGTACTCCGCCTCGTTCTCGCCGTAGAAGATGAGCTCGATGCCCCACTTCGCCGCGATCTTCGGACCGAGGTTCTTCTGCCCGAGGATGAAGGTCTGGAACGGGTGCAGCAGGTTCTGGATGGAGAGACGCGTGAGAAGCTTCTGCACGCGGCCGTTGGGCTTGAACGAGATGTTGTCGAAGCCGCCGACCTCGATCCAGTTCGTGAAGTTCTTGTAGCCGTAGTCGGTGTAGAGGATCGGCGGCCACGTGCACGTGAGCGGGTGCATGCCGTACTTGTACTTGAGGACGTGCGCCTGGTAGGCGGAGTCCTTACCGCCCGAGCCAGGGACGAGACAGTCGTAGGAGCCGTCCGTCTTGCGGTAGCGGTCGCAGAGCTCGACGAGCTCCCTCTCGCGCGCCTCCCAGTCGATGAGCTCCTTCTGCTCGGCGTGGCGGCAGGCGTCGCAGATGCCCTCCTCGTCGATGTGGAGGGTGGGCGCCTTGCGGTCCTTCGTGTGCTTGAACTCGGGGAAGGACGAAGGGCGCTGGTTGCTCATGACGCAGCGCTTGCAGAAGACGACCTCTTCGGGCAGACCGCAGTACGTCTCGAGCTTCTCGGACACCGTCCAGACCTCCTAGAGGGACTCGCGCGGGGCGAGCGCCGCCGCGAAATCGGAGTAGACGCGCAGGCCATCCGGGCCGCTGCGCTCGGGATGGCACTGGCACGCGAACACGTTACGATACCGCAGCGCCGAACAGAACGTCACGTCGCCGTAGCGCGTGCGGGCGAGCACGTCGGCTGCGCCCGCGGGGCTGACCACGAAGGAGTGGACGAAGTACATCGCGGTACCGTCGGCGAGGCCTTCGAACCACGTCCCCGCCCACGCGTCGGACCCGTCCGCGCGCGGCTCGCGCATCAGCGCGTTCCAGCCCACCTGCGGCACCTTCAGCACGCGGTCGCCGTCTCTAGGCGCGCCGAGGTGGACGACCTCGCCCGGGACGAGCCCCAGGCCCTCGTGCTCGCCGAACTCGTGGCTGACCTCCATCAACAGCTGGAGGCCGAGACAGATACCGAACAGCGGCGTTCCCCGCTGCGCCACCTCGCGCAGCGCGGTGTCCATCCCCAGGTCGCGCAGGGTGACCATCGCGTCGCCGAAGGCGCCGACGCCCGGCAGGATCACGGCGTCGGCGGCGAGCACCGCGTCGCGGTCGGCGGTGATCTCGGCGTCGAGGCCCACATGGGAGCACGCGTGCTTCACGCTGAAGAGGTTGCCCATGCCGTAGTCGACGATGGCGACCTTCGCGCCTCTCTCAGGCATGCGCGGCCTCCTTCGGCACGTACCGGCATGGGACGCCGTTCTCGCTCAGGTGGCGCTTGACGTCCTCGATGCTCGAGGGCGTGATCTTCGCGAAACCGGCGCGACGGCCGGAGAGGTACTCGACGTTGCCCTCGACCGCGAAGGTGTCCTCGTCGCAGACGCCGAGGCAGCCGTAGTGGAGGATCGAGGCCATGCTCACGGCGTCGGCGCGTCCGTCGACGACGACCTCCCTCACGTGCTCGGGACTCCCCGCCCCGCCGCACGCGATCACGGGGATCGGCACCGACTGTGCGATGCGGCGCGTGAGCTCGAGGTCGAAGCCCTCGCCCGTGCCCTCGCGGTCGATCGACGTGACCATGAGCTCCCCCGCGCCGAGCTCGGCCGCGCGAAGCGCCCACTCGTAGGCGTCGAGGCCGGTGCTCTCGCGCCCGTTGTCCGTGTGCGCCTCGTACGTGCCGTCCGGTTGCCGGATGGCCTCGATGGAGACGAGGATCGTCGACGAGCCGAAGCGCTTCGCGGCCTCGCGCACGAGGTTGGGATCGGCGATCGCCGCGGTGTTGAGCGAGACCTTGTCGGCGCCGGCGCGCAGCGCGGTGCGGATGTCGTCGAGCGAACGGAGCCCGCCTCCGACGGTCAGCGGGATGAAGATCTCCTTGCTCGTGCGCTCGATGATGTCGAGCAGGCTGTTGCGGCCGTAGAGGCTGGCGACGACGTCCATGTAGACGAGCTCGTCGGCGCCGTGCTCGTAGTAGTGACGCGCGTAGACCTCGGGCTTGCCCAGCACGCGCAGTCCCTCGAGGTGGATGCCCTTGACGAGGTTCGGCCCCTTGATGTCGAGGCGCGGGATGATGCGGACGTTCACCGGCCGTCTCCTCGCCACGGCGCGCCGGCGAGCAGCAGCTCCGCGATGCGCCAGTCGAGAGGCTCGTCGATGTCGACGCTGCGCTCGCGGGGCATCACGACCACCCTGCTGCGCTCGAGGACGACGCGGCGCTTCTCGCGCAGGACGGCGGGAGGCCACGCGTAGATCGACGAGTTGAGGTCGTAGACCGGCGGCGCGGCCTGGCGCGTGGAGAACGAGCCCGCCTTGACGAGGTGCGCGTAGCCGTCGGCGTCGAGCTCGACCATGTTGAAGTAGGGGTTGCGGTACGCCTCGGCGACCGTGAAGACGCTCTCGGCGCCGGTGTCCACGAGCGTGCGGACGACCTCGTCGATGTCGGAGACCGCCCGCAGCGGCGTGGTCGCGTGGAGCAGGAGCAGCACGTCGAAGGCGTACCCGTCGGCCTCGGCCCAGTCCATCGCGTGGAGCAGCACGTCGATCGTCGACGCCGAATCGGTCGCGAGCTCGGCCGGGCGCACGAACGGCACCTCGGCGCCCCACTCGCGAGAGACCGAGGCGATGTCCTCGTCGTCGGTGGAGACGATCACGCGGTCGACGGTCTCGGCGGCGAGCGCGGCCTCGATGGAGTAGGCGATCAGCGGCTTGCCGTGCAGCGGCTTCACGTTCTTGCCGGGCACGCCCTTGCTGCCGCCGCGCGCCGGGATGACGCATAGCACCTTCGAGCCCTTATACATCGCCGCCACCACTTTCGTGACCATCCTCGAGCAGCCGCAGAGCCCACACGCCGTCCTCGAGCGAAGCGAGGCCCCCGCCGCGTCCGCGCGTCGCGAGGAACTCCGCCGTCTCGGCGACGTATGTGGCCGCCATGTCGAACAGCGCGGGGTCGGTCAGAAGCGTCTCGACGCCGTCGATGACGATGCGAGTCCGCTTCCCGGCGAGGTCGCATTCGATCTCGCCGTTCGAGCCGACGATCCTCACGCGCCGGCGGGTGCCTTTCTCCAGGTAGTCGAGATGGACGCTGCACGCGAATCCGGAGGCGTACGCGTACATGCCCTCGAAGACGTCCTCGGAGTCGATCTCGAGCTCGCTCGCCCGAGCGCACAGCACCTTCCAGTGCGCCGGGTCTCCGAAGAAGAAGCGCATGCAGTCGAGCTCGTGCGAGAGGTCGAGAGCGACCCCGCCGCCGCGGTCGGAATGCGCGCTGTAGGTCTCGCGGTAGTCGCGGCCCGCGCGCCAGTCCGGCAGGTACTGGCCGACCTCGAAGCGGGCGAAATACAGGCGCCCGAGCGCCCCGCTCGCGACGATGTCGCGCACGCGGCGCAGCGCGGGCAGCAAGCGCATGTTGTACGCGACGGCGACCCCGGCGCCCGAGCGTGCCGCGGCGTCGCGCAGCGCCTCGACGCCCTCGGTCGACGCGGCGAGCGGCTTCTCGACGAGGAGGTCGACGCCCCTCTCGGCGAGCGCGACCGCGGCGGCGAGATGCCCCACCGTGTCGTTGGCGACCACCGCGACGTCGCCGAAGGCGGCGTCCAGCGAACCGGCGACGCTCACGCGCGGGTCGCCGCCGAAGTGCTCGCCACAGCCCGCGTACGAGCTCACGACGGTGACCTTGTCCGCGCCCGCGTCGAGCAGGTTCGCGACGTGGCGGCGGCCTATCGAGCCGCAGCCGACGACGATGGCGCGCACGGCGTCCACGCTCACCACGCCGTCCATCCGCCGTCGACGACGAGGTCGTGCCCCGTCACGTACGACGACGCGTCCGAGACGAGGAAGACCGCGGCCCCGACGAGCTCGTCGGGACGCGCCATGCGGCCCAGCGGGGTGCGCTCGCCATAGCGCTCGACGAACGCTGGGTCCTGCCCGGCGAAGATCCCCCCGGGCGAGAGCGTGTTCGCGCGCACGCCTTCGCGGCCGTAGCGCGTGGCGAGGTATTTGGTGAGGGTGATGAGGCCACCCTTGATCGCGGCGTAGGCGACCGGCATCGTCATCTGTGTGCCCTCGTAGACCGCCCAGGTCGGGCCGACGATGCCGTAGATCGACGCGGTGTTCACGATCGAGCCGCCGCCCGCGGCCGCCATCGCCGCGGCCGCCGCCCTACTCGCGAGGAAGTAGCCGCCGAGGTGGTCGTCGACGTTGCGCTTCCACGACTCGAACGTGACGTCCTCGATGGACGCGCCCCAGTCGGATGTGCGCGGGTAGGCGCAGTTCACGAGGGCGTCGACGCGACCCGCCCCTCCGGCGGCCTCGTCGAGACACGCGAGCACCGACTGCTCGTCGGCGATGTCGAGCGGGAGGTAGCGCACGCCTTGGGGGAGCGCCTCCGGCTCGGCGACGTCGGCGACGACGACCGCCGCGCCGAAGGCCGCGAGCCCCGCGGCGATCTCGGCGCCCAGCAGCCCGCCTCCGCCGGTGACGACGACGGTCTTCCCCTCGCACGAGAACAGGCCGGTGTAATCCATGCCCGACTCCCCCCTCACGCGGTCCCGAACCGCTTGAGCATCTCCTGGAGTTCTTCCCACTGCCCCATGTCGAGCCAGGACTTCTCGGACACGGGGTAGACGCCGACCTTCTTGCCGGCGGCGATGAGATCGTTCACGAGGTCGGTCATGTGGTACATCCGGCCCGCCGGGATGGCGTCGAGCGCCTCCGGCTCGAGGATCGCGAACCCGGTGGAGACGAGGAAGTTGTACTCCGGCTTCTCGTTGATGAGCTTGAGCGTGCCGTTGTCGCCCATGTCGCAGACGCCGTACGGGATGGTGAACTGCTTCATCGAGCCGACGAGCGTGACGATGTCGCCGTGCTCGCGATGGAAACGCGCGATGTCGCTGTAGTCGGCCTCGACGAGCACGTCGCAGTTCGTGACGAAGAAGGTCGACGTCAGGCGGCCGCGCAGCAGGGCGAGACTTCCCGCCGTGCCGAGCGGCTCGTCCTCGACGACGTAGTCCATGTGGTAGTCGTGCTGGAGGTCGGCGAAGTACGCGCGGATGAGGTCGGCCTTGTAGTTGACGGAGAGATGGAAGTCGGTGCAGCCGTACGCGGTGAAGTGCTCGATGATGAGCTCGACGATCGGAGTGTCGCCGATCGGCATGAGCGGCTTCGGGAGCACCTTCGTGAACGGCGCGAGCCGCGTGCCCTCGCCGCCCGCCATGATGACGACCGGCAGGTCGATGTGCTTGTGCTCGGCGATGCGCTTCTCGAACAGGTCCATCCACCAGACCGCGGAGATGACGTGCCCGCCTTCGTCGATGACGGGGAGGCACTCCTTGCGCGTCGTGATCATGGCCTCTTTCGCCTGCTCGATGGTGTAGTCGGCCGGCAACGACCTCGGATGCGTGTTCATGACCTCGTCGAGACAACCGTCAAGGCTCTTGCCAGCCAGGATCCAGCGGCGCACGTCCCCGTCGGTGACGACGCCGATGAGGCGGTCCTCGTCATCGGTGACGATGAGGATGCGCTCGGCGGCGTCATCCATGGCCCGGATCGCCTGCTTGACGGTGAGCCCCGGCCGTATCATCACCTTGCGCACTTTTTCCATGACGGTCTCTCGCTTCCCGCTGCCCGGACCTAGACGGCTTGGCCTGCGAACCGATATGTCCTCATGCCCGGAAACGCCGATGCTATGCGCGCCTCGATCTCGGCGAACTCGGCCTCGGGCACGTCGGCGCTTATCGCGATGGCATCGGCGCCGTTGCGCCCGACGGCCTCGGGGCCGCCTACCTCGATGCCGGCGAGCGTGTCCTTGAGGTACGAATCGCCCTCGTCGACGATCGCGACGATCTCCACTCCCGCGTCTCGCGAAGCGATCACGACGATCTCCGCGAGCTCCGTCGCGCCCCACAGCGCGAGGCGGCGCACACCGTCGGCGGACATCCTGGCGAGGTTGCCGGAGACGCGCGAACGGGCCTCTCGGTAGAAGCCGATGGTGTTGCGCGTCCACTCGACCGCCAGACCGCTCTTGGCGAGGACGCCCTTCTTCGTGAGGTGGTACGAGATGGAGCGGTTGTTCTCGCCGCGAACCTTCACGAGCCCTTTGCGCACGAGGGTGTGGATGCACGCGTTCACGATGCCGAGCGCGACGCCCATGCTCTGGGCGAGCTCGCGCTGGGAGAGGTTGGGATTGCGCTCGATGGCCTCGAGCGTGCGCAGGTCGCGCAGCGCCTCGGTCTCCTTGAGGAAAGCGTTGTCCTTCGACACTGTGCCCATCGCTCCGTCACATCGCCGGGAAGGCCCCGGGCGGACTGTTCGACTTGTGTACGGTCTACTGTTCAGTTACCGAACAATACGATAGTCTTCTGCAGGTGAAGGGTCAAGGCTGGTGTAGAATGAGCAGGGCTTCCGGACGAGGAGGAACGGCGATGGACGCGTCGCGGCGGGGAGTGTTCGAGTCAGGGGCGAAGACCGCGCTCGACGAGCACGATGTGATGGTCGCGGCCCTGCGTCCGCTCGCACCCGCGATCGCCGAGATGGCGGGCATCGTCGCCGACTGCCTGCGCGACGGTGGCCAGCTGCTCGTCTGCGGCAACGGCGGGTCGGCCGCCGACGCCCAGCACATCGCGGCCGAGTTCGTCGGCCGCTTCCTCAAGGAGCGGCGTCCCTGGCCGGCGCTCGCGCTGCACACCAACACCTCGGCGGTCACCGCCATCGGCAACGACTACGGCTTCGAGGAGACCTTCGCGCGCCAGGTGCTCGCACACGGACACCCCGGAGACGTGCTCTGGGCGATCACGACGAGCGGCTCGAGCCCGAACGTCCTGCGCGCGGTCGAGGCGGCGCGCGAGGCCGGGATGCGCGTCGTCGGTCTCTCCGGCGGCGAGGGCGGACCGCTCGCGAGCGCCTGCGACGTCTGCGTGAGCGTGCCGCACGCGAGCACTCCGCGGATCCAGGAGGGCCACATCCTCGTCGGCCACATCGTCTGCGGGCTCGTCGAGGACGAGCTGTGCTCCGAGACGCGCTGATCCTCGCCGGCGGGCTCGGCACGCGCCTCGGCGAGCTCACGCGCGAGACCCCGAAGCCGATGCTGCCCGCGGGCGGCGTCCCCTTCCTCGAGCACGTCGTGTGGAACCTGCGCCGCCACGGCATCGACCGCGTCCGCTTCTCCGTCGGCTACCGCGCCGAGGCGGTCCGCGCGCACTTCGGCGACGGGAGCGCCTTCGGCGTCGAGGCCACCTACACCGTCGAGGACGAGCCGCTCGGCACGGGTGGCGGCTTCCGCCTCGCCGCCGCGGACATGGACGCCGACGAGATGCTCGTCATCAACGGCGACACGCTCTTCGACCTCAACTACCTCGACCTCGCGCTCGCCTGGCGAGACAGCGGCGCCGACGCCGCGCTGGCGCTGCGCGAGGTCGACGACGTCGCGCGCTACGGCAGGGTGCGCCTCGACGGCGCGCGAGTCGCCGGCTTCGACGAGAAGGACGCCGCGGGCGGACCGGGGCTGGTCAACGGCGGCGTCTACGCGCTGCGCCGCTCGCTCGCGGCCGAGCTGCCGGACGGCCGTTCCTCGCTCGAGCGCGACCTCTTCCCGCGCCTGGCGAGCGAGGGACGTCTCGCGGGCCGCGGCTACCGCGGCTGGTTCATCGACATCGGGCTGCCCGAGACGCTGGCCGAAGCCGACGCGGCGATGCGGGCGTGGCGCCGGCGTCCGGCGGTCTTCCTCGACCGCGACGGCGTGATCAACGAAGACTCCGCCTACGTCCACACGCCCGAGGAGTGGCGCTGGACGCCGGGAGCCGTCGAGGCCGTCAAGTGGCTCAACGACGCCGGCTACCTGGTCATCGTCGTGACGAACCAGGCGGGCATCGGGCGCGGCTACTACACCGAGGCGGAGTTCGCCGCCTTCACGCGCTGGATCGGCGAGCGGCTGCGCGAGCGCGGGGCGCACGCCGACGCGACGTACCACTGCCCGCACCACCCCACCGCCGGTGTCGGCGACTACCTGCGGGAGTGCGAGTGCCGCAAGCCCGCGCCGGGCATGCTGCTGCGCGCGATCGCCGAGTGGGACGTCGACGCGGCGGGCAGCCTGCTCGTCGGCGACAAGCCCAAGGACCTCGACGCCGCGACCGCAGCGGGCGTGCGATCGGTGCTCTACTCCGGAGGCGACCTGCTCGCGTTCGTGCGGGAGGCGGTTGGAGGATAGGCTTCTGCTTGCCCTTTTTCCTTCTTTCCGTCATACTGCATCCATGACCAAGCAGAAGACCACCATCTACGTCGATGACGAGCTCCTCCGCGGAGCGCGCATCGTCGCCGCACGCTCTGGCAAGAAGGACTACGAGGTCTTCGAGGAGGCGCTTCGCTCCTACCTCGGCATGGAGACACTCGAGAAAGCCTGGGGCCGGAGCGATCTCACGGAGGACGAGGCGCTCGACCTCGCCTATCGCGAGGTCCACGTCGACCGCTGATGCTGGCGCGCGCCGTCCTCGACCCTGGCGTCCTGGTCGCCGCGCTCCTGTCCCGCGAAGGAGCGCCCGCGCGTCTCGTGACGGCGTGGTTCGACGGCAGTTTCGAGATCGTCACGTCACCCGCGCTGCTCGCGGAGCTCGCGCGCGTGCTCGAGCGGCCCAAGTTCCGGCCGTACGTCTCCGCCGACGAGGCGCGACGGTACGTCCGGCTCTTCGCGCGCGGTGGGCTGCTCTTCGATGACCCGCCGACGGCGCCTTGGGTACCGGCGGACCCCGGTGACGACTACCTGGTCTGCTTGGCGAAGGCCGCTCGCACGAACGCGCTGGTATCCGGCGACGCGCATCTGCTCGCGCTGGTGGACCTCGAACCGCCGGTCATGACGCCGCGGGCATTTCTGGAGAGGGTCGAGCGGTAGCAGGCCTCGGCCCGACGATACCGTGCAATATCACCACTTGCTGTTCAATATGCCAGCTATCGGCCCGCTCAGGAGCGACCTCGACGACTCGATCGTCGCCGATGAGGAGAGACCGATGGACGCGCTGCGGGCCGGGATAGACAGACTGCGATCGCCGTCGGGCATATCTCGCGAGACACCAGCGAAACCGCTGGTGAGGGCGAGATTCCGGGTACCTCTCGGCCCGAGGGGATGACGTCATAGGCAGAAAGAGGCAGTCTGTGCATGTGGATAGTGCAGACTGTCCAATCGTTGTTGGGAAGACCGGCGGCGACCTTGTCTCGCGCAACCGCGTGACGTATCATGTGCATGTCGTGTGTACGTCAGGAGGCTTCACATGAACACCAAACTCACCCTTCGGCTCGATGACAGGCTCATCGAGAGCGCCAAGCGCCATTCCGCAGAGACCGGCAGGTCGATCTCGCAGTTGGTCGCGGACTTCTTCGCCCTGATCGACGCCGATGCTGGGAAAGTCGAGGTCACGCAGCGCGTTCGCTCGCTTCGCGGAGTCCTCGCGGGATCCGGCCTGGACGAGACCGACTACCGGCGTCACCTCGAGGCGAAGTACCGGTGAAGGTGCTCTTCGACACCAATGTGGTGCTCGACCAACTGCTTGAGCGTGAGCCGCACGTTGACTCCGCGGAACAGCTCCTGAGCCTCGTTGATGCCGGACGTCTCGAGGGCCTCATCTGCTCGACGACCGCGACCACGATCCACTACTTGGCCTCCAAGGCCGTAGGGGCGCAGGCTGCGATGGAATTCATCCGCAAGTTGCTGTCGTTCTTGGACGTGGCCTGCGTGGATCGCGAGGTCCTTCGCAGTGCGCTCGATCTCGGATTCGCGGACTTCGAGGACGCGGTGATCCATGAGGCTGCTCGCCTGGCCGGTGCCGCCGCGATCGTGACTCGCAACGGCAGGGACTTCGCGCGATCGGAACTGCCCGTGTTCAGTCCGGCCGAGCTGCTCGCGGCTGTGCAGGCTGAATCGGAGTAGGCCGGCATTCCCAACCATGGCGTCCAGCGGACTGCGCTACACTTGCCGCTGAAGCCACAACCGTTAGGACTACGCCACGGGGGGCCAGTGGAACTGAGGGAGCTCGATCAGGCGGATCGCGTCGCCGTGCGCTCACTCATCCACCGCACTATCGATACCTGCTACCCAGCCGCGTACCCTCCGCGAGCGGTGGCTTTCTTCAAGACGTTCCACTCCGCTGAGGCTATTCAGGAACGCGCAACGGCCGGTCACGTCGTCGTTGTCGCCGAAGACGATCACATCGTGGCGACGGGTGCGGCGGTGGATGGCGAGATCACAGGGGTATTCGTCGTACCGGAACGGCAGGGTGAAGGACTCGGCTCACTGGTGATGGACGAGCTTGAGGCCACCTCGTTCCTGGCTGGGCATCGGGCGGTTCGCCTCAGCGTGTCGCTGCCCTCCCGGGGCTTCTACGAGGGCCGCGGCTACCACATCATCGAGGACTGTTCCATCGACGTCGGCGAAGGGCAACTGCTGGAGTACTGGGAAGCGGAGAAGCCGCTCGCGGGTGAGTCCTAACCAGCGCATCCGGACGGCAAGGAGCGCTAGATTGATGTGAGCGCACCGGCCGCCGCTGATGCGCCCGACGTTGGACCCAACCTCTTGGGTCGTAGACCAGCCGTCACTCCGATGCGCTATACTGTACGGAATAGCGTATGGAAATGGAGGCCGTCATGCCACTGCTTCGCCCCTCGGTTGACGTTCGCGCAGTCACGGAGTTTCGGGCTCACACATCGGCCGTGCTCGATCAGGTTCAGGCCACCAAGCGCCCCGTCATCCTCACACAGCACGGGCGCAGCGCTGCCGTCCTTCTCGATGTAGGCGTGTACGAGGGTCTGGTGGACGAGGTGGCCGTGATTCGCGACATCCGCACCGCGGAGGCTCAACTGGACGCCGGCATGGGGATTCCCCACGAGGTCGTCGAGAAGCGCCTTCGGGAGCGATATCTGAAGTGAGGGTGAAATGGTCCCCGCTCGCGGATGAGCAGGTGGACGACGCCGTCGCATACATCGCCCAGTACAACCTGACGGCTGCGCTGGAGTGGCTCGTGAGGGTTCTTGATCAGGTGAAGCCCCTGTCCCGGTTCCCAGACTCGGGTCGCGTGGTTCCCGAATTGCAGCGTGACGACATTCGGGAGCTCATCGTCAGCCCGTATCGGGTGATGTATCGCCGCAGCGACACGTTGGTGGAGATTGCGGCCGTGCGACACGAGGCCCGCGAGTCCGATCCCGAGGAGATAGCACGGTAGGGTGGGCGTAAGCGCTTCAACTCGACTCGTTCACCGTTGATCCATACTCGCGATGGGCGTGGATGACCTGCGAGTGCCGCCCGGCAATCGTCTTCACGTACTGGAGGGTGACCGTAAAGGACAGCACTCCATCTCCGTCAACGACCAGTGGCGCATCTGCTTCCGATTCGTCGACGGTGACGCCTACGACGTCGAGATCTGCGACTACCACTGAGACGAGGTGTGACATGAGTATCCCGAACACCGGCCGGATGCTGCGCCGGCCCACCCATCCCGGCGAGATGCTTCGGGAGGATTTCCTGCCGGACTACGGCCTCACGGTCTCCGGTCTCGCCGAGGCCATCGGCGTATCCCGCCAGTCCGTCAACGAGCTGTTGCGCTGTCGTCGCGCCGTCAGTCCGGAGATGGCACTGCGGCTCTCGCGGCTTTTCGGCAATTCGGCGGAGTTCTGGCTGAACGCCCAGCGTGCCGTCGACCTGTGGGATGCGGGTCAGGCCATCAAGGTCGAGGTCGACAGGATCGAGCCGTTGAGCGTCGCATAGCAGCGGCGTCCAGCAGACAATGCGCTGGTGAGATGTGCGGTTTTGGGCGGAAAGCGTGCGGCCGCGCATTGCAGTTGACGCCGCAGGCGTTCGGCGTATAACGCTTGCCGTTTAACGCGACGCGTTATACCATCGGTCCATGATCAAGTCGTTCGCGGATACCGAGGCCGAGAGGATCTTCCGGCGCGAGTTCTCCAGGAAGCTTCCCGGTGACATCCAGTCGATCGCCTTGCGGAAGCTGCGCATGCTCAACAACGCCCATGGGATCAACGACCTGCGTCTTCCGCCAGCGAATCGTCTGGAGAAACTGTCTGCCGACCGACAGGGCCAATACAGCATCCGCATCAACGACCGATGGCGCGTCTGCTTCACCTGGCAAGACGGCGACGCGTGCGACGTCGAGATCACGTACTACCACTGAGAGGAAGAGAGTCATGCCCAAGAAGATGCTCGCCCCCGTGCATCCGGGTGAGGTGCTGCTCGAGGAATTCCTCAAGCCTGTGGGTCTCAGCCAGAACCAGCTTGCCCTGAGCATCGGCGTCTCTCCGCGCCGCATCAACGAGATCGTCCTCGGCAAGCGCCGCGTGACCGCCGAGACTGCGCTGCGTCTGTCCGTCTACTTCGGCACCTCGCCGCAGTTCTGGCTCGGCTTGCAGGCCGATTTCGACCTCGACGTGGCGTCGGACGAACTCGGCGACCGGCTTGAGCGCGAAGTCCGTCCGCGCGCGATCGCTAGCTAGACGCGCCGCCCCACGCTCGCCGTCGCGACGAGGCGCGCGCCGCCAGGCAGCCCTTCGGCGACCACGTCACCCGCACCCACCGGCGCCTCGGCGACCACGCGCCCGGCCGCTCGCGCGACTTCCAGCAGCGCGTCGCGGTGGACCATGCCGTCGCTGCGCACCGCCACAAGCGGAAGCGAGCCGCCCCTCACGCGCACCGTGCCCGTGAACGAGCGCACGGGCGTCGAGCACTCGCAGCGCGCATAGTCACGCCCGCGCTCGCAGGCGGCGCCGCGCACCTCGATCGCGTCGCCGTCGACACGCACGCGCAGGCGGCACCCGGTCGGGCAGACGATGCAGACCAGCTCGCGCTCGGTCGCCTCAGCCAACGCGCACCTCCAGGTCGCCTCCGCCGGCGGAAAGCGCCGGGACGTCCACTGAGGCGAGCTCGGAGGGCGACAGATACGGGAACTGCACGGCGACGATGTCCTCTCCGTCACGCGAGACGGTCACGACCGCGCGCCGCAGCGGCTCGGCGACCCTGAAGGCAAGCGTCGCCGCCTCCCCCGCCACGAGCGTCTGGGGCACGACGTAGCGCACGTCGCCGGCGACGCGCACGGCGATCGGCTCGGCGCGCTCCCACGGCGCCGCGGCGTACGCGGCGGCCCTCTCCCCCGCGCGGCGGCCCTCGAGGCTCGCCCAGTCGGCGAGGTCGTGGACGTGCAGCGCGTTGCCGCAGATGAAGACGCCGGGCACGCTCGTCATGAGTCGCTGGTCGACGACCGGGCCGCCGGTGGCGCGGTCGATCGCCGCCCCGGCGCCGCGCGTGAGCTCGTTCTCCGGGATCAGCCCGACCGAGACGAGCAGCGTGTCGCACTCGACGACCCGGCGCGAGCCGGGCACCTCTCGGCCGTCGTCGCCGACGCCCGCCATCACGACGCCGGTCACGCGCTTGTCTCCGAGCACCTCCACCACCGTGTGGCTCAAAAGCAGCGGGATGCCGAAGTCGTTCAGGCACTGGCTGACGTTGCGCGGCAGACCTCCGGGCCAGGGATAGCGCTCGAGCACGCACTCGACGGTCGCGCCTTCGAAGGTCAGGCGCCTCGCCATGATGAGCCCGACGTCGCCGGAGCCGAGGATGACGGCGCGCCTGCCGATCGTGAGCCCTTCGAGGTTGACGAGGCGCTGAGCGGTGCCGGCCGACCAGATCCCGGCCGGGCGCGGCCCGGGGATCGCGAGCGAGCCGAACGAGCGCTCGCGGCAGCCCATCGCCGCGACGACCGCGCCGAGACGCAGCGTCTCGTGACCGCGCGGCGAGAGCACGTGGCACGCCGGGCCGTCCTCCACGCGCAGCACGAACGAGTCGAGGAGCACCTCGACGCCGGTGCCGTCGAGCTCTCCCACGAGACGCCCCGAGTACTCGGGGCCGGTGAGCGAGTCGCCGAACATCTCGAGGCCGAAGCCGTCGTGGACGCACTGGTTGAGGATGCCGCCGAGGCGCACGTCTCGCTCGACGAGGAGCACGCTCGCCCCCGCTCCGGCCGCCGCGCGTGCCGCGGCGAGTCCCGCGGGCCCTCCGCCGACGACGAGGACGTCCGGGTCGCGGCGCGCGCTCACGACAGCAGCTCCTTCGCCTCGCCGGGGAAGAGCTCGCTGCCCGGCCCCTTCGAGGTGATCGCGGTCGCGGCGACGCCGAGCTCGTCGCGCATGATCCCGACGACGCGCGGCGTGCAGAATCCGCCCTGGCAGCGCCCGGTACCGGCGCGACAGCGCGCCTTGACCGCGGAGAGCGTCCGCGCGCCGACCGGGTCGCGCAGCGCGGCGAGCACCTCGCGGCGCGTGACCTGCTCGCACCGGCAGACCACGGCGCGGTCGTCGGGATCGGTCTCGGCGCGCGCGGCCTTGCCCGCGGCGTCGAGGTCCTCGAAGCGTTGCTGCGCGCGCACCGTCGGGTCGAACCCGGCGCGCTCGGGGCGCTCGCCGAGGCGGCCGAGGACGAGCCCCGCCGCCATGCGCGCGATCGCGGGAGAGGCGCTCAATCCCGGCGACTCGATGCCGACGAGGCCGACGAAGCCCGGCGCGGTCTCCTCCACGACGAAGTCCGCCTCGCCGTAGCTGCCCTTCGCGATCTTCGCGCGGATGCCGGCCATCGAGGAGATGGCGTCGCGCCGGTCGATGTCCGGGCACAGCCACGCCGCCTCGGTGAAGAGCTGCTCGAGGACCGGGCCGGTGGTGGAGTAGTCGAAGCCGCCCGGGATGTATTCGGCGCTCGGGCCGAGGAGGGTGTTGCCCGCGATCGTCGGCGTGAAGTGCACGCCGAGGCCGCCGCTCTTCGGCGGGACCGGGTAGACCATCCGCCCGGGCACGCCCACGGCCGCCTTGTCGAGGATGAGGTACTCTCCGCGGCACGGGAACGACTCCCATCGCCCGAGCCCGGCGAGAGCCGCGACCTCCGGCGCCCCGACTCCGGCGGCGTTGACGACGACCGCCGCGCGCACCTCGGAGCCGCCCGCCGAGACCACCCACGCCTCGCCGTCGCGAACGATCGCCTCGACCGGTGAGAGCAGCGCGAACGCGCCGCCGTTGGCCGCGACGTTGGTGGCAAGCCGCGTGACGAGCAACAGCGACTCGACGATCGCGCCGTCGGCGGAGTGCAGCGCCGCGATGCCTCTCACGCGCGGCTCGAGCTCCTCGAGCTCGTCGCGGCCGATGACGCCGATGCGCTCGAGACCGTTCGCGCGGCCCTTCTCGCACATCGCATGAAGCGTGGGGATCTCGTCGTCCTCGCGCGCGACGACGAGCGTGCCGCACTCGCGAAGCGGCACCGACAGGTCCTCGCACACGCCGCGCATCGCGCGGCTCCCCTCGACGTTGAGACGCGCCTTGAGCGAGCCGGGCGTCACGGAGAATCCCGGGTGGAGCACGCCGCTGTTGCGCCCGCTCGCGCCGCGGCCGACGTCGGCCTCCTTGTCGACGACGAGCACGGAGACCTCGCGGCGCAGCAGCTCGCGGGCGAGCGAGAGGCCGACGACCCCGGCGCCGACGATGACGACGTCGTACGACTCGCTCACCTGGCGACGTCCTCGACCTCGGCGCACATGCGCTGCGCGAGGGCCATCGTCTCGTAGGAGCCGCGCAGGTCGAGCGCGGGCGGCTCGAGGACGCCTTCGCGCACGAGCCGCGCGAACGCCTCCATCTGCCGCACGTAGCCGACCTTGACGCCGACGTCCTCGGGGTCCGGCTCGATCACATGCGTCTCGAAGGACTTGCCGGTCCAGCGCCCCTCCTCGAGAGGGCGGAACTCGACGGTCACGCCGTCGCCGTAGAGCACCGCGCGCCAGCCGCCGGGCGAGTACCAGTTCGCCTGGTAGGTCCCGATCGCGCCGCCGTCGAGCTCCATCAGCGCCGCGAACTGGTCGCCGTGCGCCTCGCCGTACGCGCGCCGCGCGAGCGAGTGCACGGAGAGCACCTCTCCGCCGAAGAAACGCATCAGGTCGATCGTGTGGACGCTGTTCGCGTAGATCCACTCGTCGAGAACGCGATCCGAGAACTTGCCGCCCTCGCGGATGCGCCACATGCGCTCGTGGCCCTCCACCGTCACGCCGAGCAGGCGGCCGTGGACGCGTACGATATCGAGCCCCTTGCGGAAGACGGAGTAGAAGCGGCGGTTGAAGCCGACCATGCTGAGCAGGCACGCCTCTTCGGCGCGGCAGGCGAGGTCGTGGTTCTCCTCAGGGGTGAGACCGGCGGGCTTCTCGACGAAGAGCGGCAGTCCGAAGCGCATCGCCTCGAGGGCGACGTCGTGGACGGCCTCCTCGGAGACGAGCACCATCAGCGCGTCGGGCTGCGCCTTCTCGACGAGTTCGCCGACGGAGTCGGCGACGATCGCGACACCGTGCTTGGCGGCGAGCGGGACGCTGCGCTCGCGCGTGCGGGCACAGACTCCTGCGGCTTCGACGCCCTCGATGCGCGCGATCGCCTCGAGGTGGCGCTCGGCGACCCAGCCTGCGCCGATCAGACCTATGCGGACGGGGTCCATGTCGCCTCCTAGGTGATCGGGCAGACGTCGTCGTCCTTGCCGAGCAGGCGGTTGAAGTGCGGTAAGAGCGCGGTCAGGACGAACTCGTGCGCGGGGAAGGTCTCCTTAAGCGTCGGCAGCTCGCACTTCTTGCCATGGAGTATGTCGGACGCGAACGCCTTCGTCATGTGGCTCACGGTCCAGTCCTCGTCGATCGGCACCTGCGTCCAGGTCCAGCCCTCGCTCTCGAGGCTGGCCCACGCACTCTTACCGAAGTGGTCGACGACGAACCGCGCGCCCGGCGCCGCGATGGTGACGACATCGGGCGCGGTGTTGGAGCCCGCGAACGAGAGGCAGAAGTCAGAGCCGCCGTCCGTCGCGCCGAGCAGCGTCCCCGATAGGTCGAAGACGTCGCCGCCGCGCTTCGACGGGTGCAGCATCTCGTCGACCCGCCCGCCCTTCACGTGGATGCGCTCGCCGCCGGTGTAGAAGGAGAAGAGGTCCGCCGCGTGCACGCCGTTGTTGCCGAGGCCGTGGTTGCCTCCCACGTCGGAGAGGAAGAGTGGCTGGCCCGAAGGCAGCAGCGACTTGATGTGCTTGTGGATGCCGTAGGTGCGCGTCTTGCAGTTCACCCACACCGAGAGCTGCTTCGAGTCCGCGAAGGACATGAGCTCCTCGTACTCGCGCACGCTGCGCGTGACGACCTTCTCGATGAGGAAGGTCTGCGCGCCGAGGGAATCGGCGAGCCGCATGACGAGCTCGCCGCGGCCGGCCGACTGCGTGGCGACGATGCAGAGGTCGGGCTCGGCCGCCGACTCGTCGGGCGAGGCGTGCCAGTGGTACTCCACGCCCGGCGTCGCCGCGCCGCCGACTTCCGCCAGGCGCGTCCTGCCGAGCTCGAGCGAGGCCTCGCTCGAATCGATGACGTGCACCTCGGCGATGTCCGGCAGCTGCGCGACGGCCTGCAGATGGCGGGTGCCCAGCTGCCCGCACCCGACGAGCAGCACCTTGTAGCCTTGTGTCATGGCGTGCCTCCCGGCGGTCAGCGGTCGTTGGCGGCGCCGGTCAACGCGCGGTACACCGGCATGAAGTCGTCATAGTATCTGGACCCCGGCGCCAAGAGATTCGTGAGCGAGATGGCGTCTCTGTCGAGGACGCGGTACTTCACCCATCGGGCGGCCGATGCGAGGAGCCCTCGCCGACTCGCTCGCCGGGTCTCCGCTGCACGCATGGCAGAGAGCTTGGATCGAAGCACGTTGGTCAGGTAGGCCAGGAAAGCCTCCTCGACGACCGCAAGACCCTCCGCGACGGAGATGCCGTCCTTCTCGGCGACGCGACCTGCGATGACCTCTCGAAAGCCGAGATAGGCCGGCCGCCATCCCTCTCTCATCATCCAATCGATCGGACCGGGCAGCGAATACTGTCGATCGTGTACCTGCCTCACCACCTGCAACTTCTCGAGTTGCCGGCTAGGTCCTTCCACGACCGACAGACAACACGGAAGCAGCTCCGATTCGAAGGATTTATCCGGCAGCGAGACGTCCGGATACATAGCCCGCCACACCGCGGCCCTCTGCACCGAGAACAGCATGACCGAGTAGTCGGAGAGGTAACCCCGAAGACGCGCGGCCGCCGTCGCGCCCTCTACCGGCTTCAGCGCGGCGTAAGGACCGGCGGTCACCACTCTGCCCCGCGGGCCGGAGTCATCGAGCACCACCGTCGCGCCGACGCCATGCGCGCTTGAGTACCCAGGCTCCAGATCGAGGAAGGTCATGGACTCCTCGAGCCCCGCCGGCACGAGGAAATCGTCATCGGCAACGAACACGGCGTATGGGGTGTCGAGAGCGAGCACGAGTTCGCGAAGGCAGTCGCGGTCATTCAGGCCGGGACATTCTTGATAGACGACGTCGAGACGACCCTCGAAGCGTTCAATGTCCGCGCGCATCGCCGCGACCACGTCGGCTTCGCTGGAATCACCAATAACGACGCGATGGCGGAAACGAACTCCGGAGTAGTAGTCGAGAAGCCGAAGCACGAATCCTGGACGACCCATGGTCGGTATCATGATGGTCAGGCGGGGATCCTCCGCAAGCCCGAATGGACGACCCGTCCTCAAGATGTCACGAGGCATCGGGTCGGGCCCCTCCATCGATCAGGATGTCGCGCTCGATCGAGTGCGAGAGCATCTCGCGAACGGCTTCGACCGCAGGTTCGCCGAACGTGCGGCGCATCATGTCCTGATAGGCGGGGTCGTTGAAGTACTCGACGAACGCCTCGTCCCGGAAACGCAGGACCTCCTCCGAAGTCAGCCGCAGGGTCGGAAGCGGTAGCGTCTCCCGAGAGAATTGCGAGTAGCCCCGCCAGGTCGTGGGAAGCCTCGTTCCGTCACGCAAGGCATCCTCGTAGAGTCTGCTTCCGGGGTAGGCCATTGTCACGTAGAAATTGGCATACTCGCAGGCGAGATCCTTGGCCAGGCTGAGCGTATCCTGCATCGACATGCTGTCGTCGTCGGGAAGCCCGAACATGTAGTTGCCCAGAGCCCAGATGCCAGCCGCCTTGGTCATCCGAATCGCGCCATGGATCTCTTCGGCTCCGTAGCGCCCCTTGTGGACAACATCGAGCGAGGCCCGGCTGCCCGACTCAATCCCATAGGCTAGCCAGCGCATGCCGGCGCTACGCATACGCTCGAGCATCTGCTCGTTCACGGTGTCCACGCGAGAGTACGCCCACATGTTCAGGTCATATCCACGCTCGATGATCCGATCGCAAATCTCCAGTACATAACGCTCCTTGAGCACGAAGCACTCATCGAGAACCTTGATGTTCTTGACACCGTACCGTTCCACCAACACCGCAATGTCCTCGACCACCTTCTCCGGTGAGCGGAAGCGAACCCCGGGCTTGCCTGCGAATAGCTTGTTGAGCGAGCAGAACGAACAGTCGAACGGACAACCCAGGCTTGCATAGACAACGCCGTAGGGCTGCCTGTGATCCAGATCGTGGAAACAGTGCCAGTTATGCGCGCGATATGCCCTCATCGGAAGAAGATCCCACGCCGGCGTGGGGAGTTCATCGAGATTCTTAAGGGGCGTAGCCTGCGGCCAGGAGACGAGGACCGAGTCCTCATCGAGGTAGTTCAGTCCTGGAATCCCGCTGCCGTGGGCGTTGCCCGACTCCTTGATGACCTCAACGAGCCGCACAACCGTGTCGAAATCATCGCCCTTGCAGACGTAGTCCGCTCCTTCGTTGCGCAGCGTTCGCTCAGGCAGCGCCGATGGATGCAGACCCCAGAAGAAAGTGGGGATGCCGCCAGCTACCTGATGTAGTGCCTCGTGGTAGGCCGTCGCTCCGTCCATGTTCCACGTGGATGCCGACAGGTTGTTACCGATGACGATGAAACCCACTACGGTTGGCGACCACTCCGCCAGCGTGGATGCAGCCTGCTCGGGACTCAATCCCTCGGCCTCAATATCTAGGATGCGCACACTGATACCGCGATCGCGAACATAGGCCGCGCACAGAGCCGCCCATAAGGGAGGTTCGATCGCAGAGAGGGAGCCACTCAATTGCCCGTAGACCCGCTTCTGATCTCCCGGGCGCACGAGCGCCAGATCGACGTCACCCATCACAACCTCCTGTCGTTCGAGCTG
Source organism: Coriobacteriia bacterium (assembly GCA_041658765.1). Taxonomy (NCBI): domain Bacteria; kingdom Bacillati; phylum Actinomycetota; class Coriobacteriia; species Coriobacteriia bacterium. The sequence goes on from JBAZZO010000005.1 coordinate 51,968, forward strand.
ACAATTGCTTTCGTTCCTCGGAATCGAGCTTCAGGAGCCACGCCATGCCACGCCACCTGTCCTCATCACTTATCTCATGCATCATGAGATCCCGGTAGCTCGAGACCTCGCTCTCGTGGACCCAGATCCGGCTGGTGCCGAAGGTCGGTAGCCCGGCGACGGCGACGTCCTCGATGCCCTTCGACGCGAGCAGCCGCTCGAGGACCGGATCGGACGCGAAGTCCTCTCCCGTGTATCCCTCGCGGGTCGACTCCATGTTCAGCGCCTTGCTGCTGGTGCCGGGCACCACGACGAGCGCGCCTTCCTCGCCGACGTCGGCCAGCGACGAGATGCGGCGGACGTCGAGCCGCGAGAGCAGCTCCGGCGGAAGGACGCCGAGCAGCGCGTCGTTGAAGGGCGTGTCGTACGCGTACACCCGCGTCGCTCCTTCGCGCTCGAGCAGCGCCGCGAGACGCGCGGGCGCCATGCGTGCCGGGAGGACGTCGCCGAAGAAGACCCGCGCGCTCCACGCCGCGTTCGCCGCGACGATGACGGCGGCGGCGACCGCGGCGGCCGCGACCGGCGCCCCCGCGTCGAGCGCCACGCGCGCCGCGAAGGCGATCGCGGCCAGGACGCCGAGAAGCCCGGGGAGGTAGGACCGCGCGAGCTGCGGCCCGCGGGTGATCTCCCCCCACGCGATCGGCGAGATGCTCACCAGCGCGACGCCGAACAACACCGGCCATTCGACCCGCCCGTCCCAGGCGGCGAGCTTCAGCCACCCGACGGCCGCGATGTACGCGAGCGTCGGCACCGGCGCGACGCGCATCAACACGCGCCACACCCACAGCCAGCCCGCACCACGCATGTCGTCGGGGATGGGCGTCCCGCGCTCGGCGAAGTACTCGCGGTAGAGCCGGAAGTGGCCGAAGACGGCGGCGATGCCCCAGTACGAGAAGTAGCCGCGCAGGTTGGCGACCACGCCGGGAAGCAGGAGGACGAGGACCGCGGCGAGGAAGCCGGCGAAGAACGGCGCGAGCACCGTGGCGAGCGTGATCGCGCCGAACGTCGAGGCGTACGCCGTCCCCGCGATGATACCGACGGCGAGCGCGCGCAAGGCTGAATAGGCCATACGGACCGCCCGCGCGATGTCGCGCGTCTCCGCGGAACCGCCCGCGAGCCTCAGCACCCACTTCGGCGCATCGCCGGCGGCCGCGCGCTTCGCGGCTCCGCGAAGGAGCGCCTGCAGCGGCAGGACGATCGCGAAGCAGGCGGCCGCGCCGAACGCCACCGTGCCCGCCCGGTCGTCCCACGGGCGCGAGGCCCATCCCGCGTCCGCGATCCCGGCGGTCGCGACGAGCAGAGCCGCGGCGACCGGTGCGATGAACTTGCGCGCCGAGGCGGACGAGAACTGCATCCACCCGAAGGCCGCTCCCGCGACTGCGAACAGCGCGGCCGAGACGAGACCGCCGACGCCCGACGCCGAGGCCTGAAGCAGCGCGACGCAAGCGAGGAACGGGACCTGCGCCACGCAGACGTGGCCTCCCATGAGCGCGATCTGCCACGGCCACTGGCTCGTGAGGTAGAGAGATGCGACGAGCAGGCCGGGCCCAGTCCCCCACCAGCCGCGCGCTACCACGAAGACGAGCACCCCCGCGAGCGCGTTGCACCAACCGCACAGCAGCACGAGCGGCCGGTCGGACTCCGCGCCCAGCCCGGTGAGACGCTGGAACAGCGCGACGCCGATTATGACGACGTCCTTCATGTACGACTTGCCGCCCGAGGAGCGGTGCATGTCGGACGGCCAACGCCAGGTGCGCGACTGCGCGGCCGTCGCCGCCTGCTTCTGGTTGTCGGTGGCCGTGCCGAAGAACGTGATGCCGCGCGTCGCGCGGGCGAAGCCGAGCCCGAAGACGATCGACGCGACGCACACGGCGAGGAGGGCGGCGTCGAGCGTCATGTCAGCGCGTCGACCTCCGGCGACCCGTCGCTCGGCTCGAGGTCCTGCATCTCGACTAGGCGACGGTAGACGCCGCCGAGGGCGAGCAGCTCCTGGTGCGTCCCCTGCTCGGCGACGCGGCCGTCCGCCACCACGAGGATCGTGTCGGAGTCGGCCACCGTCGAGAGCCTGTGGGCGATCGTGACGACGGTGCGCCCCTCAGCCACGGCGTCGAGCGCCTCCTGCACTATCTGCTCGGACTCGGTGTCGAGCGCCGAGGTGGCCTCGTCGAAGACGAGGATCTCGGGCTCGGCCAGGATCGCGCGGGCTATCGCGAGCCGCTGGCGCTGGCCTCCCGAGATCAGCACGCCCCGATCGCCGACGGTCGTCGCATAGCCGCTCGGCATGGCGGAGATGAAGTCGTGCGCGTACGCCTGGCGCGCCGCGCGTTCGACGGCCTCGTCGCTCGCCTCGGGGTCGGCGAAGGCGATGTTGTTGCGGATGGTGTCGTTGAACAGGAACGTGTCCTGCGTGACGACGCCTACGCGCCGGCGCCACGACTCGACCTCGATCTCGCGCAGGTCGACACCGTCGACGAGGACCGCTCCGCCCTGAGGGTCGTAGAAGCGCAGGAGCAGCTCGGCGATGGTCGACTTGCCGCCGCCGGACGGTCCCACGACGCCGACCTTCGCGCCCCGCGGTATGCGGAAGGACATCCCGCGCATCACCGGGGTGCCGGGCTCGTACGAGAACTCGACGTCGCGGAACTCGATCGCGCCTTCGAGGCGCTCGAAGGAGCGCGTCCCCGAGGGAAGGTACTCCTTCCCCGTCTCGGAGAGGAACGCGTCGAGCTCGTAGAGTGTCGGCAACTTCTCCATCACTCCCGCGCGGACCGTGTTCAGCTGCTTCACCGGCACGATGAGGCGCGCGAGGATGAGCATGAAGGTCAGCAGGATCCCCAGCCACGCCTTGCTGTCGTGCGAGACGAGCAGCGAGCCCACGACGAGGATGGCGGCGAGGACGCCGATGCCCACGACCTCGAAGAGCGGGCCGATGAGCCCCACGAGCTTCGTGGACCGGTAGCGCGCCGCGTTGTACTTGACGTCCGCCTCGACGAAGCGCTCCGTCATCAGCTGCTCGCGGTTGAACAGCCGGATGACCTTCATCCCGTGGATGACGTCGAAGAGCGTGCGGCTGAAGGCGTAGCGCGTCGCCACCAGCGCGCGACCCGCGTCCATGATCCGCCGCGTCAGCCCCGTCAGCACGAACGACGCGAAGGCGACGAGAGCGATCGAGACGACGGTGAGCTTCCACGACAGCAGCACGAGCAGCAGGAGCAGCCATCCCATCGTGAACAGCTGCGGGAGAGCGGCGCCCACGAGGTTGACGATCGCCCCGGCGGTCGACTCCGTGTAGCCGTCGATGACCACCAGCAGGTCGGACGTGCGCTGCTTGTTGAGGAAGCCCATGCCCACGCGCATCGTCTGCGCCGCGCAGTCGTCGCGGTAGTGACGCACGACGCGCACCTGCAGCCGCGCCGCGACCACGACGGTGGTGTAGATGAGCATGCCCTTCACGAGCGTGATGGCGAAGAGCAGCACGCCCACGACCTGGAGACGCTCGCGCAGCGGGAAGCTACCGAGCGCGGCGTACACCTGGTCGAACGGGAACGGGATCGCCAAGCCGCCGGCGGTCGCGCCCGACCCGCTCATGCCCTGGAGTATCGGGAAGAACAGGGTCATCCCGACGCCCTCGAGCAAGGCGGAGAAGACGCTGGTGCACACGAGCGCGCCGACGAGGAGCCGGTGGCGGCCGAGGTAGCCGAGGATGCGCGTCCGCGCGTTCACGACCGTCCTACGTCCGCGCGCCGACGAAGCGATCGATCGTGGCGATGAAGTGCTCCATGTGCCTCTCGTCGAGGTCCTGGTGGACGCCGACGTGCAGACCGTGCTCGCCCGCGTACTCGGCGTTCGGGAACTGCCCGAGCTCGTATCCGAGGAACTCGAAGCCGGGGCACTGCGTCGGCATCGACAGGAAGAGGTTGCGCGAGTCGATGCCGTTCGCCGCGAGGTCGTCGACGAGGTCGTCGCGCGTGAACGGCGCGTCGGGGCCGACGATGACCGGGAACGCGTGCGGCCCGATCATCTCGTGCTCCTCCTCGTGGATGCTCGTGAGCATCGGGGCGAAACGGTCGAAGCGGTCGAGGAGGTACGTCAGGTTCGCCCGGCGCCGCGCCAGATGCTCGGGCCACGCCTCCATGTTCCCGATGCCGACGGCGGCCTCGAGCTCGTTCATCTTGCTCGAGTAGCCGACCCTCTCGAAGACGAACCGCTTGTCGACGCCGTCGACGAAACGCTTCGCGCACGTCTCGGAGCCGAGGTTGATCACGCACACGGAGCAGTTGCACGAGCGGCCGTGGCTGCGCAGCGAGCGCAGTATCTCGGCCTTGTCGGGGTCGTCGGTGGTGACGATGCCGCCCTCGACCGTCGAGATCATGTGCGCGACGTAGAGGCTGTACGCCCCCATCTCGGCGATGGAGCCCACGTCGCGGCCCTTGTACTTCGTGCCGTGCGCCTCGGCGGCGTCCTCGATGACGTGGAGGCCGTGCTTCGCGGCGATCGCCATGATCGCGTCCATGTCCGCCGGCTTGCCCATGAGGTGGACCGGCATGATCGCGACCGTGCGCTCGGTGATCGCGTCCTCGATCCTCGACACGTCGATGTTGAGCGTGGAGAGCTCGACGTCGACGAAGACCGGCGTGAACCCGGCGTGCAGCACCGCGTTACCCGTCGCGACGAACGACAGCGACGGCACGATGACCTCGTCACCGCGATGGGCGCCGTAGTCGTGGAGCACCGCGAGCGCGAGCGTGTCGGCGTCGGTGCCGCTGCTGAGAGCGACGGCCTCCTTCGTGCCGATGAGCTCGGCAAACCGGCGCTCGAAGTCGCGGACCAGCTTGCCGCTGGAGAGGCGACCCGACTCCATCACCTCGGCGACGAGCCGCTTCGCGGTATCGGTGACGGACATCGTCCCGAACGGCATCTCTATGCGATCGCCCAACGCTTCTACCTTCCTTCGCTTCCGGAGGCGCCGGACCCTACGACGCCGTGTCGCCGTAGTACATGATCTGGCTGCCCGTGGTGTCGAACCTGAAGCCGACCTCGAGCAGCGAACCGAGCGCCTCGCGTACCGAGGCCTGTCGCTCGGGCGGCACGAAGAAGAGCATGAAGCCGCCGCCGCCGGCGCCCAGCAGCTTGCCTCCGACGGCCCCCGCGCCGCGCGCGGCGTCGTGGATGGCGTCGATGTCGCTCGTCGAGATCTTCTCGGTGAGCGAGCGCTTGAGGCGCCACGACTCGTCCATGAGCTCGCCGAAAGCGCGGATGTCGTCGGATGAGGCCAGCACGGCCTTCGCCTCCTCGACCATCTCGTGCATGCGCGTCAACTCGGAGAGCCGCTTCGGCGTCTGTTCGATCTGGGCGGCCGCGATCGTCGAAGCGTATCGCGAGAACCCGGTGAAGAAGAGCATCAGGTGGTCCTGGAACTCGTCGAGCCGCTCGCGCGGGAGGATCATCGGCTCGACGGCGAAGCGCCCGTCGCGGCGGAACGAGATGCGGTTCAGACCTCCGTACGCGCACGCGACCTGGTCCTGGCTGCCGACCGACTCGGCGAGCATATCGCGCTCGACGTGGATGGCCTCTTCGGCGAGCTGCTGCTTCGTGCGCATGCGATGCCTCAGCGCGTGGACCGAGTTGAGGATCCCGACGGTGAACGCAGAGGACGAGCCGATGCCCGAGCGGGCGGGCAGGTCCGCGTCGTGGTGTATCTCGACGCCCTGCTCGACCTCGAGCATCTGTAGCACCGCGCGCACTGCCGGGTGCTTGATCTCCTCGATGGTCTTCACGTTCTCGATGATCGAGTAGACGATGCGATGCTTGTGCTCGAAGAACGGCGGCAGGTTGCGGCACGTGATGTAGCAGTACTTGTCGATCGTCGTGGAGAGCACCGCGCCGCCGTGGTCCTCGTACCAGGCCGGGTAGTCGGTGCCGCCCCCGAAGAACGAGATGCGGAACGGTGTCCTGCTGATTATCACGGGGTGTCCTCCGTCGCCGCGCTACACGTTCGCGTACTGGTTGCGCTTGGTCACCTGGTACGCCTTCACGAGCTCGGCGATCCCGGCCTGCAGGTCGTACTCGCAGCGGAAACCGGTCGCCTCAAGCTTCTCGTTGCTCACGACGTAATCGCGCTTGTCCTCGTCCTCGCCGATCTCGGCGCGCACGAAGTAGAAGTCCGGCACCTGCTTGACGATCTCCTCGCACAGCTCCCATTTCGAGAGGTTCGCCGAGGAGAGGCCGAGGTTGTAGGCCTCGCCGCTCATCGTGTCGGCGTTGCCCAGCGCGTGGATGAACGCGCGCGAGACGTCGCGGACGTGGACGTAGTTGCGCTTGAAGTCCGCCTCGAAGAGCACGATGAAGCGGTCGAAGACCGCGCGGTACGTGAAGTCGTTGACGAGCAGGTCGATGCGCATGCGCGGGCTCGTGCCGAAGACGGTGGCGAGCCGGAACGCGATCGAGTTCCCGGCCTCGAGGATCATCGCCTCGGCCTCGCACTTCGTCTTGCCGTAGAGCGAGATCGGCTTGATGGGCGTCTCCTCGGTGCAGAACCTGCCCGCCTCGCCCACGCCGTACCCGCTGTTCGTGTTCGGGTAGACGATGAGCTGGTCGGCGCTGCGCACCTTGAGCATGTCGCGGATGGCGTCGACGATCGTCGTCTGCGCGGCGATCGGGTCCTTCTTGCACAGTGGCGCGCCGGTGAGGCATGCGAGCGGGAAGATGACATCGGCGTCGCGCAGCAGGTCCTTCATCAGCGCGTTATCGCGCACGTCGCCGCGCACGATGCGCAGCTTGGGATCGGCGCAGACGTCGAGCAGCGTCGCCTGGCCGAACATGAAGCTGTCGACGACCGTGACCTCGTGGCCCTCGCGCAGCAGTGCGGGGACGAGGATCGAGCCGATGTAGCCGGCACCGCCGGTCACGAGGATGCGCATGCGTGGCTCCCTTCCGTCTATCGCCTAGGCGCGCGCGAGCAAGTCGCGAACGGCACGAGCGACCTTGTCCTTGTCGAGGTAGAACGCGGCCTCCAGAGTGTACCCCGCAGGCGTCGGGCAGTCGGGCGCGCCGAGCCGCACGACGTTCGCCTTCAGGAGGTCGGCGCCCTTCTCCGCGACGACCGCCGCGACCTCGGCGGTGATCCCGCCGGTCTTCCAGCCGGTGTCGACGACGACGAGGCGTCCGGTCTTCGCCACCGAGTTCAGCAGCAACTCCTCGTCGAGCGGGCGCACCGTGCGCAGGTCGACGACCTCGCACGAGATGCCCTCGCCGGCGAGCTCCTCGGCCGCGCGCTGCGCCTCCAGCAGCGCGTGCGACGTGCCGGCGATGGTCACGTCGGTGCCCTCGCGACGCACGACGCCCTTGCCGATGGGCACGAAGTACATCTCCTCGGGCACCTCGCTGGCGTGGCGCATCGCCCAGCGGTGCTCGATGATGACGATCGGGTCCTGGTCGGCGATCGCAGCGAGCAGCAGGCCCTTCGCGTCGTACGCCGTGCTCGGCATGACGACCTTCAGCCCGGGGACGTGCGCGAAGATCGCCTGAGGCGCCTGGGAGTGCTGCGCGCCGCTGCCCCATCCGCGTCCGATCGCGGCCCATACCACCATCGGCACGCTGTGCCGCCCGCCGAACATGTAGCGCCACTTCGACGCATGGTTGACGAGCTGGTCGAGAGTGAGCAGGAGGAAGTCCGGCCGGTTGTGCATGTAGACGGGGCGCATCCCCGTCAGCGCGCTGCCGGTCGCCACTCCCATGAGCGCGTCCTCCGAGAGCGGCGTGTCGAAGACGCGCTCGCCGCCGAAGTCGACGTGCAGGTCGCGCGTGCAGCCGAACATGCCGTCGGGGTCGTCGACACCCTGCCCCATCACGTAGACGCTGGGATCGGCCGCGAGCGCCTGCGAGAGCGCCTCGCGCACGGCCTCGGGGTACTTGAGCACGCGGCCGCCGTGACCGCCGGTCACGACGGTGTCCGCCTCGTCGCGCACGATGGAGAGCCAGTCCCAGCCCGACATGCTCATCGCGTGACCTCCGCGTCCGCGTAGACGTGGTCCGTCAGCGTCGAGTCGTCGGGGAGCGGGCTCGCCTTCGCGAAAGCGAACGCCTCGTCGATCTCGGCGCCGATCTCCGCCCGCATCCGCGCCAGCGCCGGGTCGTCGAGCGCGCCGGCGTCGCGCAGCCGCGCCTCGGTCTTGTCGATGGGGCACTGCGCCTTCCAGCTCTCGAGGTCGTCGACGGAGCGGTCGCCCTTGCCGGCGTCCTCCTCGCCTCCCGAATGGCCTTTCCAGCGGTAGGCGCGCAGCTCGAGCAGCGCGGGGCCGAGCCCCGAGCGGACGTGCGCCACGGCGGTCTCGGCGGCGACATGCACGGCCGCGACGTCGGTGCCGTCGACCACGGTCGCGGGGATGCCGAAGCACGCGGCCCGCTGCCAGACCTCGTTCGCGGCGCGGGCGCGCTGCGGCGACCACACCGCGAAGAAGTTGTTCTCGCACACGTACAGGACGGGGAGCTTCTTCAGCGCCGCGAAGTTCAGGCTCTCGTAGAAGACGCCCTCCTCGGCCGCCGCGTCGCCGAAGAAGACGCAGGCGACGCGGTCCTCGCCGCGCATCTGGAAGGAGAACCCGGCGCCGGTGGCGAGCGGGATGCCGCCGGCGACGATCGAGGAGGAACCCGGGAGTCCCGCGTCGAGATCGACGAGATGCATCGACCCTCCGCGGCCCGATGAGCAGCCCGTCGACTTGCAGAAGAGCTCGGCGATCATCGCCTTGAGGTCCCCGCCTTTGGCCAGGTAGTGACCGTGTCCGCGATGGTTGCTGAAGACGAGGTCGTCGCGACGGAGCGCGTCGCACACGCCGACCGCGCCCGCCTCCTGGCCCACGCACAGGTGGACCGGCGTGCGCATCTCGTCCTCGTGGTAGTCCGCCGCGATGCGGTCCTGCACCATCCGCACGCGCAGCATCCCGTGGAAGAGCCCGAGGAGTTCGGACGCGTCGAGCGCGGCGCCTTCGGTCGCGGGCGCGGAATCATCGTAGAGGTACATCGTCCCACGCTCCCTTCGCGCCCGGCCCGTACGCGGCGAGCCACTCGTACGTGCGGCGCAGTCCTTCGTCGAAGCTTGTCGACGGCGCCCAGCCGAGCGCGCGGAAGTCCGCGCTGTCGAGCAGCTTGCGCATCGTCCCGTCGGGCTTGCCGGCGTCCCACTCGACCGCCCCGTCGTACCCGACCACCGCCGCGATGCGCTCGGCGAGCTCGCGGATGGTCATGTCTTTCCCGGAACCGACGTTGTAGTGACGGTCGCCCATCTCGTGAGCATGGTCGAGGGCGAAGATCGAGGCGTCGGCCACGTCGTCGACGAAGACGAACTCCCGGCGCGGCTCCCCGCTTCCCCAGAGCGTGACAGAGACGTCTTCGCCACCGTCGCGAGCGAGCTTGGCGACGTGGAACTTCATGAGCATCCCCGAGAGCACGTGACCGGTGCGAGGATCGAAGTTGTCGTTCGGCCCGAACATGGAGTTCGGCAACAGGCAGATGAAGCGCCCCGCGCCGTGCTGCGCGTTGTAGGCGCGGCAGGCGATGATGAGCGCGGTCTTCGCGGCAGCGTAGGCGGCGCTCGTCATCTCGATGGGGCCCGAGAAGAGGCTGTCCTCGCGGATGGGCTGCGCTGCCTCGCGTGGGTAGACGCACGACGATGCATAGGTGACGACGCGCCCGACGTGACGGCGGACGGCGGCCTCGAACACCGCGTCCTGGATGGCTATGTTGACGTGCAGGAGGTCGGCCGGGTACGTCATGTTCGCGACGATGCCGCCCGTCATGCCGGCAGCGAGGAAGACGAACTCCGGGCGCTCGGCCGCGAAGAATGCGTCGACGGCGGCGCTATCGGTGAGATCGAGTTCGTCATGCCCGGGCGTGAGCAGACGGTCGTACCCGAGCGATTCGAGCCTGGCGAGCAGGCTCGACCCGAGCAGGCCGGTGTGTCCTGCGATGAGTATCCTCGCGTGTGTGTCCACGTTCCACCCGTCGTGAGCAGCGACGCCTGAGCGCCGGACGACTGTTCGTAACCTGAACAGTATCCGGCCGCGTCGCGCGGCGTGTCAAGGCGAGAGGCGGCTCGCGGGGCCTATCGTCACTCGCCCGTCATCTTGAGCATCAGACGGATGGTCCGCCAAAGGACGACGAGGTCGGTCCGCAACCGTCGCCACTGGGAAGCGTCCCGCGCCTCGGCGATGTACGCCAGGTCCGCCGCCAGGTCGTCGTCGGCGGTGCGCACCGTGCCCTTGAGCAGCTGCGCGGGACCTGTCAGGCCGGCGCGGATGACCTTGCGCCGCCAGACCCCCTTCGCCACTTCCGCCTCGTACTCGGCGACCGGCTTCGGGCGCGGCCCGACGAAGCTCATGTCGCCTCGCAGGATGTTGAAGAACTGCGGCAGTTCGTCGAGACCGGTCTTCTTCAGGAACCGCCCCATCGCGGTGACGTTCTCCGGCCGGTTCTCCACCGTCTTGGGCGCCAGCCCCTGTTCCCCGATCTGCTCGACGATCGCGCGTACCTTGAGGATGCGGAACTTGTAGAGCGTGAACGGGACGCCCTGAGAGACGCGCGTCTCGCGATAGACGACCGGGCCGCGGTCCTCGGCGCTCAGCATCGAATCGAGGATCTCGCCGACAGCGATGGCCAGCGAGACGGGCGAGGTGAGAACGAGCAGCGACAGCGAGAGCGCGACGTCGAGGGTGCGCTTCGCGGACCCCACCTCGACACGGTCGTCGGGACCGGAGAACACCTGCACGCCGACTACCCGTTCAGCCGCGCGAGGTCCGCGTCGACCATCATCCGCGCGAGCTCGTCGAAACCGACCGTGGGCTCCCACCCGAGCACGCGCTTCGCCTTGCCGGGATCGCCGAGGAGCAGGTCGACCTCGGCCGGGCGGATGAACGCCGGGTCGATGGTCACGTACTTCTCCCAGTCGAGGCCGGCGTGACCGAAGGCCACCTCGAGGAACTCGCGCACGGTGTGCGTCTCGCCGGTCGCGACGACGTAATCGCCCGGCTCGTCCTGCTGGAGCATCAGCCACATGGCGCGGACGTAGTCGCCGGCGAAGCCCCAGTCGCGCTTCGAGTCGATGTTGCCCAGACGCAGCGAGTCGGCCAGGCCGAGCTTGATGCGCGCGACCGCGTCGGTGACCTTGCGCGTCACGAACTCGATGCCGCGGCGCGGCGACTCGTGGTTGAAAAGGATGCCGTTGCTCGCATGCATATCGTAGGACTCGCGGTAGTTCACCGTGGCGTGGAAACCGTAGACCTTCGCGCACGCATAGGGCGAGCGCGGGTGGAACGGCGTCAGCTCCGTCTGCGGCGTCTCGCGGACTCGGCCGTACATCTCCGAGGACGACGCCTGGTAGAAGCGCGCCTTCGGTGCCACGCGGCGGATAGCCTCCAGCAGGCGCACGACGCCGAGGGCGTTGACGTCTCCGGTGAGGACCGGTTCCTTCCACGACTCGGCGACGAACGATTGCGCGGCGAGGTTGAACACCTCGTCGGGAGTCGCGGACTCAAGGGCGGACATCAGCGAGGACTGGTCTGTGAGGTCGCCCCCGACGAGCGTCACGCGGTCGCGGATGTGCTCGACGCGTTCGAGCGTCTCCGTCGAGGTGCGGCGCACGAGCCCGTACACGTCGTATCCCTGCTCGAGCAGCAGCTCCGCCAGGTAGCTCCCGTCCTGGCCGGTGATGCCTGTTATGAGCGCTCTGCGTGCCATCAGCGGTCCCCTCCTTCTCGTCCCCAGTCGTCCTCGTGACGCACTATGTCGTCCTCCTCAAGGTAGTCGCCGACGGCGACCTCGATGACGCGCAGCGGGCCGGGGCCCGGATTCTCGAGCCGGTGGAGTGTGCCCACCGGGATGTGCACGGACTCGTTCGCGCGCACCGTGAGGTCCTCGGTGCCCCGGCGCACGAGGGCCTCGCCCTCGACGACGACCCAATGCTCGCTGCGGCGGGCATGGCTCTGCAGCGAGAGCCGCCGGCCAGGATCGACCGAGATCGACTTCACCTGGAAGCCGTCGAGTTTCATGAGCAGCGTCCATTCACCCCACGGGCGCGCGGCGGTGCGAGACGAGACCGCCTCGGCATGACCGGCCGCCTTCAGCGCCTCGACGACGAGACGGACGTCCTGGGCGCGCGACCTGTCGGCGACGAGCGTCGCGTCGAGCGTGTCGACGACGATGGCGTCGCGCAGACCGAGTGTGGCGACGAGCCGGTCGGGCGAATAGACGAGACAACCGCTCGAGTCGACGTCGACGGCGCGTCCCACCAGCGTGTTCCCGCCGGCGTCCGGCGTCCCGAGACGTTCCACCGCGAGCAGCGAGCCCACGTCGGACCAGTCCATCGACGACGGCACCACCGCGACACGGTCGCTCACTTCGAGGACGGCGACGTCGACGGAGACCGACGGCAACGAGGCGAACCGCTCGCGCGCCGCGCTCTCCCGCCACATCTCGGGCGGCTCGGCCGCGATCTCCCGCGCGACCGAGACGATCCGGCGCCCGTCCTCGCCGGCCGACTCGAGCTCTTCGAGGAACCTCGCGGCTCCGGCGACGAGGATGCCGCTGTTCCACAGGTGGTCGCCCGCGGCGAGGAAGCGCTCGGCGCTCGCCCGGTCCGGCTTCTCGACGAACGCGGCGGCACGACACCCGATGACGCCGCCCGCGGCCTGCCCGGCGATCGGCTCGCCGGTGCGGATGTAGCCGTAGCCGGTCTCGGGCGAGGTCGGCCGCAGTCCGACGGTGACCAGGTAGCCGTCGCGCGCGAGCGCGGCGGCCGCGCGGATCGTCGCTTCCCATTCAGGGCCGTCGTCGAGCAGATGGTCGGAGGGGAGCATCGCCATGATCGCGCGAGGGTCGCGCGCGGCGAGGAACGCCGCCGCCAGCGCCGCGGCGGGCGCGGTGTTGCGCGCGACGGGCTCGACGAGGTAGCCGATGTCGAGACCGGCCGTCTCCGGCCGGCTCGCGAGATGGGCACGCAGGTCGTCGACGAGCCTTTCGCCGGTCGCGACGAAGACGTGCCCGGAGCCGGTCAGCGGCGCGATGCGGCGGACCGCCTTCAGGATGAGCGTCTCTCCGCCGAAGACCGACAGCAGCTGCTTCGGCGTCAACTCGCGCGAGAGCGGCCAGAAGCGCGCGCCGCTGCCTCCCGCTAGGATGACGGCGTCGAGGTCGGGGACCCGGCGATCGCCGGCCGCGGCCTCAGCCATCCACGCCCCCGGCCCCTCCGGCGAGCATCTTCTCCAGCGACGCGCGCAGGGGCGGCCCGAGCTCGTCGCTCTCGAGGGCGAGACCGATGTTCGCCTCGAGCCAGGCCAGCACGTTGCCGGTGTCGTAGCCCGGCGAAGGAGAGGACACCGCGTAGACCGGTTCCACCTTGAGCAGCTTGCGCAGCGCGTCGGTGAGCTGGATCTCGTCACCGCGCCCGGGATCGACATGGGGCAGGATCCCCATGACGGCGGGAGTGAGGAGATACCGACCGAAGATGGCGAGGTCCGACGGCGCCTCGTTCAGCGGCGGCTTCTCGACGAGATCGGTGATCTTCCACACGCCCGGCTCGACCTCCTGGCCGGCGATGACTCCGTAGCGCGAGACGAGATGCGGCTCGACCGGCGTCACCGAGACCACGCTCCCGCCGTAGCTCTCGTGCACCTCGCGCAACCGCGGCAGACACCCGCGGCCGGGTACGAGCACGTCGCCGAGCATCACGAAGAACGGCTCGCTGCCGACGTGCGCGGCGCCGCACAGCACGGCGTGGCCGAGGCCGCGAGGCCGCTTCTGACGCACGTAGAAGATGTCCGCGAGTTCGGAGACGGCACGGACGCGCCGCATCATCTCCACGTTGCCCGCACGCTCCAGCAGCTCCTCGAGCTCGACCGAGCGGTCGAAGTGGTCCTCGATGGCGCGCTTCCCGCGCCCGGTCACGATGAGGATGTCGTCGACGCCCGCGGCGACCGCCTCCTCGACGACGTACTGGATGACCGGCTTGTCGACGACGGGCAGCATCTCCTTCGGCTGCGCCTTCGTCACCGGCAGGAACCGCGTGCCCATGCCCGCGGCAGGGATGATCGCCTTCACGCTGAATCCCTCCGTCCGGCCCTAGAGCGCGGCGAGCGCAAGCGCCGCCGCCTCGCAGGCCGCATCGATGTCGTCGTCGGCGTGGGCGAGCCCGACGAAAGTAGCCTCGAACTGGCTCGGTGCGAGGATGAACCCCGCATCGAGCATGGCACGGAAGTAGTGCGCGTACCGGTCCGTGTCCGCCGTGGCCGCGCTCGTCCAGTCGACGACCTCGGTCTCGGTGAAGAACATGCACGCCATCGAGCCCACGCGCGTGAGGAAGACGGGCAAGCCTGCGCGCTGGGCCGCCGAGCGGAGCCCGGCTTCGAGCCGCGCGCCCTTCCTCTCCAACTCCTCATATACCCCCGGGCGCCTCAGCCGCTCGACGAGCGCGAGGCCCGCGACCATCGCGACCGGATTGCCCGACAGCGTTCCGGCCTGGTAGACCGGGCCGACCGGGGCGAGGCGCTCCATGATCTCGGCGCGCCCGCCGAACGCACCGACGGGGAAACCGCCGCCGATGATCTTGCCCAGCGTCGTGAGGTCGGGCGTGACGCCGTAGAGCTCCTGAGCGCCGCCGAGCGCGACTCGGAAGCCGGAGATGACCTCGTCGAAGATGAGGACCACACCATGCTCGTCACAGAGCTTGCGGAGCCCCTGGAGGAAGCCGGGCCTCGGGGGGACGACCCCCATGTTGCCCGCGATCGGCTCGAGGATGATCGCCGCGACGCTCGCGCCCTCGCGCGCGAGGGCGCCGGCCACGGCGTCGAGATCGTTGTACGGAAGGACGATCGTGTCCTGGGCCGCGCCCGCGGTCACGCCGGGTGTCGAGGGGATTCCCAGCGTGACGAGACCGGAGCCGGCAGCGACGAGCAGAGCGTCGGAATGGCCATGGTAGTTGCCGTCGAACTTGATGAACTTCTCTCGGCCGGTGTAGCCGCGGGCGAGGCGTATCGCGCTCATCGTCGCCTCGGTCCCCGAGGAGACCATGCGCACCATCTCGATGGACGGCACCGCGTCGCACACGGCTTGCGCCATGCGGACCTCGGCCTCGCAAGGGGCGCCGTAACTGGTCCCCTTCTCGAGCTGCCCGCGGACCGCGTCGAGGACCTCGTCGGGCGCGTGGCCGAGGATCATCGGTCCCCAGGACGCCACGAAGTCGACGTACTCGTTCCCGTCGACGTCGACTACCCGATCCCCTTTCGCCCGCTCGTAGAAGAGAGGCTGTGAGCCGACGCTGCCGAACGCGCGCACCGGCGAGTTCACTCCGCCCGGGATGGTCTTCCGGGCATCGGCGAACAACGCCGAGGAGCGGCTGTGATCCATGGGTAGGGTTCCTTTCCGAGGCTACCGACGAATGGTAGCACGAACCGCCCGGCTCGGACCCCGTCTTGCGACGTCAGTGACGGCCGAGGAGATCGCCGGGGTACGCGAGCGCGGCGAGCCCAGGATCCTCACGTCCGAGCGTCGCCGCGTACTCCAGGGCGAGCGTGGCGTCGCGGGACACGGCGGCGTAGTAGTACTCGTAGAGGGTCCGCCGCGGGTTCATCCCGATCCACCCCTTGGAGTCGTCGAGCACACGTCGCGCGGTCTGGAGATCCCCGCGAAGGAGCGCGAGGTGCGCCACCTCGAGCCGCACGTCCGGAGCGCCCGGGGCGAGCGCCAGGGCACGACCCACGACGGACTGCTCCCACCGAAGATCGGTGCGGCCCGACACGAGCGCCTCGTCTAGGCCGACTCCCGCCAGTGCGGCCAGGTAGACGCCGTTATTCCGCACGCCGGTAGGAGCCTGATCGACGAAGGCCCTGTAAGCTGCGGGCGTGACGATCCCGCGCAGCATCAGGCGCCCGTAGAGCATGTCGGCCTGGAAGACGAGGAACGGCCGGGTCGGCTGGAAGCGGCGTGCCGCGACGATCTTCTTGAGGGCGGTGGCCTCGTCCCCGGCCGCCTTCGCGCGCTGGACCAGTTGTTCCCCGGCGATCCCGGCGAACGCGAGCAGACCGAACGACAGGGCGAGCAGGCCAGCGACGACCTCTCGCGCCTGCGGCGACCACGAGCGCGCGGACGACGCGACCGCAGCGGCCTGCTTCCCCCGGACGGACTTCGAGGCGGCCGACTCGGGGGGCGCGACGGCGAGGCCCGCCCACAGCGCCGGCAGCCCGCCGAAGACGATGCTCCACGGGATCAGCAGCATCGTCCCGAGGAACCCGGCGACACCGATGGCGAACGCTAGGCGCAGCCTGCCGCCGTCGGTGTCCACCACGGCCAGACGCCAGACCTCGCCCACCCACGCGACGAGAAGCCAGAGCAGGCCGCCGAAGCCCACGACGCCCAGCGACGCCAGCGCCGCGAACGGGAGCGAATGCGGGTCTATCAGCAGCGTGTCGATGCCAGCAGCGGCCTGCGGCTCGAGCCCCAGGAACCGCTCGGTGACGTGACCCTGGGAGGCGAGCTGGAGACCGTCGGGCCCGACCCCGAGCAGCGGGCGCTCGCGGAAGACGGCGGCTGCGACCTTCCACATCTCGATGCGCGTGAACGTCGTCGCCCCGAAGGCCGCGGGGCGGACGTGGTCGCGCACCGCGGCGGGGAGCAGGCCTGGCGTGTACGCCGCCGCACCTACGACGAGGGCGACTCCGAGCACGAGCGCCCCGACGACCGCCGACGCCCTCAACACCGCCCGGTGCAGGGCCATGCCGCGGAAGAAGTGCAGCACGAGGATGCCCGTCATCTCGACCAGGCTCACGACACGCACTGTGCTGCTCCCCGAGAAGAAACACCCCGCGACGAGCAGGATCGCCGCGGCCCACCACGCGAGCCGGGTCTCGGTCGTGTGCCCCGGTTCGACAGCCCGCAGGCAGGCGATCGGCAGGACGACCACCAGCGCCGCGCCGAGGTAGTTGCCGTTGCCGAACCCGGCGCGGACGGAGCCGCTCGTCGCGTACTGCAGCAGAGCGGCGGCGGCGGCCGGCGCGGCCCAGACGTACGCCAGCGACGCGGCGTCCTCGAAATCGCGTCCCAGTCGGGTGCGAGAAGCCACCCAGAAGACGGTCAGCAGCGCGAGCCACGACGGAGCGCCCATCCAGCCGCCCTCGGCGCCGAAGGTGAGCGCTTGCGCCGGGGATGCAGAGAACAGCGAGGAGAGAACGAGTGTGCCGGCCGCCACGGCGGCAGCGAGGTCGAGACGGCGCGTCCGCAAAGGCTCGGTCTCGCCACGCGCCCAGACCCACGCCCATACGCCAGCGGCGATGAGAAGCCCGGCGAAACGCGAAGCGTACGGATGGAGCCGCTGGTCGACAGCGTAGGCTGAGATCGAGGTCAGGCCGGCCGCGACGGCTGCAAGCCGCAACCTCCGAGCAGGCTTGGCGGTCCGTCCCTTTGCGGGAGCACGTGCCATCGCGTCTCCGGTCCTCCCCGACCGCGGAGCACATACGCGGATTGCGTCGTCCGCCGCGATGGTAGCACGCGTGAAGCGGCGATAGCGCGAAGGATCCTAGGAGTCCCCGCCCTCGACCGCATCGGGTTCCGTGTCGCCGCGCACCCAGGCCGGCGGCTCGTAGACGCAGTACGGCTCGGCGGCGAGATAGTCGCCGGTGACCTCGAGCGCCCGGGCGCGGCAGCCGCCGCACACGGCCTTGTACTCGCAGGCCCCGCACTTCCCCTTGAGAAGGGAGTAGTCGCGAAGCTCGTTGAAGACCTTCGAGGAGGTCCATATCTCGGAGAACGGCTTCTCCTTGACGCTACCGAGCTGCATGTCGAAGTAGCCGCATGGCTGCACGTCGCCGACATGGCTGATGAAGCAGAAGGTGATGCCGCCGAGACAGCCGCGCGTCATCGCGTCGAGGCCGTACTCCTCGCGCGTGACCTTCTTGCCCTCGGCCTTCGCGAGCTGGCGGATGATGCGGTAGTAGTGCGGCGCGTCGGTGGGCTTGAAGTGCAGCGGCGACGTCTTCTGGCGCTCGTAGGCCCACGCGAGCACGCGCTCGTACTCCGCCGGTGGCAGCTCCTTGTCGAGCAGGTCGGAGCCGCGGCCCGTCGGAACGAGCATGAAGATGTGGAACGCGTCGACGCCGAGCGCCTCGGCGAGGTCGTGGACGGCGTCCACCTTGTCGGCGTTGAGCGTGGTGACGGTCATGTTGATCTGCACGCCCACACCGTGCGCCTTCGCCATCTTGATGCCGCGGATGGTCTCGTCGAAGCAGCCGGGCTGGCCGCGGAACACGTCGTGCTCCTCCGCGGTCGGGAAGTCGACCGAGACCGAGATCCGCGGGATGCCGTGATCGTGCATCTTCGCCGCGATCTGTTCGGTGATCAGCGTCGCGTTCGTGCCGATGACCGGCATCGCGCCCTTGGTCTGCGCGTAGTCGACGATCTCCCAGATGTCGGGGCGCATCAGAGGCTCGCCGCCGGTGAGGATGATGATCGGGTTCGAGATGGTGACGATGTCGTCGATGGTCGACTTGATCTGGTCGAGGCTGAGCTCGCCGGCGTACGCGCCGAACTCGGCGGCCGCGCGGCAGTGCGCGCAGCTCAGGTTGCACGAGCGCGTGATCTCCCACGCGATGATGCGCGGGGCCTTGATGCCCGTGCGCTCCTGGTAGGCGAGCGCGGCGGGGCCGCCGCCGGGACGGAAGCCGACCGAGCGCGCGCCGCCGTGGCGCTGGCGCTCCATCGGGACGCCGGCCGGATGACCGCCGGGGTGGCCGCCGGGGTGGCCGCCCATCGGGACCGCGACGCCCTCGGCGCCGCACGGAGCCTCGGCGGCGGCCATCTCCCCTTCGAGGTCGAGATCGGGGCGGGCATCGGAGTTGCCTACGTTCTCAGCCATGTGCGAAGACTCCCGGTGGTCGGATGCGTGACCGCACCAGTCTGCAAGAACCGGGCCGGGGACGCCAGGGGCAGGGAGCGTCGACGAGAGCCACGGTCAGCTCTCCAGCGCGTTCGCCCGCGCCACGATGCGCTCCAGCCCCGTGCGCACCTCGTCCACCACGTACTGCGCCGCCCTCACCTCCCCGGAGTCGAGCCCGAGCAGCGCCACCTGTTCCGGTCCCTTCTCGGTGCACAGGATCAGCCCGATGGGCGCCGAATCCCCCGGGTGCCGCTGGTGGTGGTCGAGCCAGCGCAGGTAGAGCATCATCTGCCCGTAGTCGCCCGGTTCGAGCGGGCGCGTCTTGAGCTCGAGGGCGACGTAGCACCGCATCGTGATGTGGTAGAGGAGCAGATCGAGCCTGTGGTCGTGCCCGTCGACGGTCATGCGCTTCTGCCGCTCCACGAACGCGAAACCGACACCGAGCTCGAGCAGGAAACGCTGCATCTCGTCGAGGATCGCGCGTTCGAGGTCGGCTTCGCCGTGTTCCGGGGGCAGGCCGAGGAAGTCGAGCACATACGGGTCCCGGAAGGCGAGGGCCGGCTCGACGGTGCCGGTGGTGGCGAGCGCGGCGAGGTCGGCTTCGAGCCCGTCGGCCGATCCCCGCGCGGCGATGGTGCGCTCGTAGAGCTTGCCGGCGATCTTGGCCCGCAGTGTGCGCTTCGACCAACGCTCGTGCACGCAGAATGCGAGGTAGAAGTCGCGTTTCCGCTGGTCGTGGATGGTGAGGAGTTCGGCGATGTTCGTCCATGTCAATTGTCTCGCCAGTGGCGAGACAATTGAGGCATCCGGGTAGTCTGTCGCGAATCGAAGCATGCGCAAGAGGTTCTGCTTGCTCCAGCCCCGTCCGTATCGTCCAGTGAGCCTTTCGGCGAGTCGCCTGATGACTTGCTGCCCGTACGCAGCGCGTTCTCCGCCCAGAACGTCCGCGCGTACGCGCTTACCGATGCTCCAATAGAGCATGACGAGCTCGCTGTTGACCGACGTCGCGACCCGCTGGCGCGCGCTGTCGATCAGGCTGGCGACATCGCCGAAGAGGGCGTCGTCCACGGGCGTCAGCGCCCTCAGGTCATCGTCGTCCATCCGGTCGCCTCTCGTGCGGCGCATGCGCCAATCCGCGTGTGCCCCACGAGACTACGAGGGCGGCCTTACCGGAATCTGAGCGGAGCCTGAACGGCGGCGGCGCATGAGGAGTTCGACGAGGCGGCTCCAACTCGATTTGCCCGCCAGTGGCGCGCATTTCTCGGGATCGTGGCTGCACACGCCGGGCTCGCAAGCGCCGCTACGACTCGTTCTCGCATCGCCTGTCGCATTCGCCCCTGCAGATGAAAGCGCTCAGCAAAGTGAGGAGACTGCTGCGAATCATCACCCGGTTGGAGTAGACCAGCGAATCCAGGATCCTGGTCATGATCAGCGAGACCGTAAGCACGCCGGATACGCCAGTCCCGACGTCGCTCACGTGTTCTGATACCCTTTGTGTTATTTTCCATATCGTTCGTGTTATTGTCAGAACATGATGAGGCCATCGGATATGGGGACGACTCTCGTGTGGACCCGCCGCATGCTCGGGATGAGCCAGCGGGAGCTGGGAGAGCGCGTCGGAGTGAGGCAGCCGCAGATCGCGCGCTGGGAATCGAACGCCTACAAGACCGCGACGCTGGCGCGGGTGGACGCTGTGGCGCAAGCGCTGGGGATCGGCGACGAACAGGCACTCATGGCGGCTGAGAGCACTGCCATATACGCGACGCCGGCGACGACCGGCCCCGTGCGCGATCTCGGCGAGATAGCCGCCCGCGTACGCGCCGATACCGAGGACCTTCGGCGTTTCGGTCTGTCTCGGCTGCGCGTGTTCGGCTCGTTCGCGACAGGCACGCAGTCGGCAAAAAGCGACGTGGACATCCTCGTCGACTTCGACCGCCCCGTCGGGTTCGAGTACCTGCAGGCCGGCAAGCATCTCGAGGACCTGCTCGGCCGAGAGGTCGACCCCGTTCGAGAGACCCTCCTCAAGCCCCGACTTCGCGACCGCGCCCTCCGCGAGGCGGTCGAGGTGTGGCGTGCGTGACGAGTCCCTGGTGCTGGTTGTACGTACAATGGGTAGACATCTTCTCGATACCGTGAGTACACTGGGCTCACGATCCCGCGACTCAGGGCTAGGAAGAACCGCCGATGAACCCACCGAACGTCGCCGATACGAAGGTCGAGCGCTTCAACATCCGCGCCACGAAGGAAGAGAAGTCGCTCGTCGAGCAGGCGGCTCGCGCGCGGCACGTGAACTCGAGCCAGTTCGTCCTTCAAGCCGCCTTGAGTTCGGCCGAGCAGGTTCTCGCGGAGCAGACCTCCTTCTCGCTCGAACCGAAGGCGTGGGACGAGTTCGTGGCGCTCCTGGATCGACCGGCCCGAGAGATCCCCGAGCTGAAGCGCGCCATGGCCGAACCGAGTCCGTTCGGTGACCGCTGAGCCTCTGCTCGGTCCACAGCCCCTCGACTCTTCGCACGAACTGGGGGCGTTCGACTGCGGCGCGCCCGCGTTGAACGAGTACCTGCACCGCTGGGCGTTGGTGAACCAGCATGGCGGCAAGAGCCGCACCTATGTCGCCGCTCGTGGCTCGCGCGTGGTCGCCTACCACAGCCTCGCGGCCGCGAGCGTCCGGCCGATCGAAGGCACGGAGCGTCTCCGAAAGGGACAGGGCCGGGGACCTATCCCGGTCATCCTGCTCGGTCGCCTCGCGGTCGACATCCCGGAGCAGGGACACGGCCTCGGCACGCAGATGCTGCTCGACGCCCTGAGACGCTCAGCAGCGGCGGCCGAAGCGATCGGAGCCAGGGCGGTGTTCGTCCAAGCGAAACACGAGATCGCGAGGTCGTTCTACGCGAAGTTCGGATTCGAGCCCGCGCCGATGGATCCGCTACGTCTGTTCCTTCTCATGAAGGACATCCGCAAGACCCTCGGTCAGCCTTCCTTGAGCCAGCGCGCGGCGTCCTTGGCGTGGTAGGTCAGGATGAGGTCGGCGCCGGCGCGCTTGAAGCCGGTGAGGGTCTCGAGCACGATGCGCCGCTCGTCGCTGAACCAGCCCAGCTTCACGGCCGCCTTGATCATCGAGTACTCGCCCGAGACGTTGTAGGCCGCCGTCACCATGCCGAACTCGTCCTTCACGCGGCGGATGACGTCCATGTACGCGAGCGCCGGCTTGACCATGACGATGTCGGCGCCCTCAGCGATGTCGAGAGCGGTCTCGCGCAGCGCCTCGGCTCCGTTCGCGGGGTCCATCTGGTACTGCTTCCGGTCGCCGAACGCGGGCGCGGAGTCGGCGGCCTCGCGGAACGTCTCGTAGTACGCGGACGCGTACTTCGCCGAGTACGCCATGATCGGGACCTCGGTGAAGCCCTCGTAGTCGAGCGCGCCGCGGATGGCGGCGACTCGGCCGTCCATCATGTCGGAAGGGGCGACCATGTCGGCGCCGGCCTCCGCATGGCTGACCGCAGTCTGGGCGAGTAGCTCGAGCGTCACGTCGTTGATGACGCAGCCGTGCTCGTCGAGCGCGCCGCAGTGGCCGTGGCTCGTGTATTCGCACATGCACACGTCGGTGATGACGTAGAAGTCCGGGTCGGCCGCCTTGATCGCGCGGATGGCCCGCTGGACGATGCCGTCCTCGGCGTACGCACCGCTGCCCGCCTCGTCCTTGCTCTCCGGAAGACCGAAGAGTATGACGGCCGGGACGCCCAGCTCACGCAGCTCGGCGATCTCGCCCGGCAACTGGTCGATCGAGAGCTGGAAGACGCCGGGCATCGACGAGACCTCGTCACGAATCCCGGTCCCCGGCTTCACGAACAGCGGGTAGATCAGGTCGTCCGCGGTCAGCTTCGTCTCGCGCACCATGGCGCGCACGGTCTCGTTGCGGCGCAGGCGCCGCATGCGAAAGGTCGGGAACTCCATGAAGGCCCTCCAGGCTCAGCGCTGCGCGCTGCTACTCGACGAACTCCTCCACGCTCACGGACTTGTCCTCGTCGGCGGCTTCGGCGTCCATCTCGGCCTTCTTGGCTTTCGGCGCCTTGCCGACCTTGTGGTCGACCAGCCGCTTGAGCTCCCAAGCGGCCCAGACCGCGGCGACCGCGACGGCGATCCAGAAGAGCATCTGCGCGAAGAACAGGATGATGTTGCCGTACTGCGTTAGCCAGGAGATGAACGTGGTGCCTGTCGGCTCCGGGACTGCTCCCATCGAGGAGCTCCTTTCCGTTGCTGCGGACCGTCTACCCTCGAACAGTCGAGGCGCCCCGCGATCCGGGTCGCCTCGACATCATATCCGATGGTGGAGATGAGCGGATTCGAACCGCCGACCTCTGCCTTGCGAAGGCAGCGCTCTCCCAACTGAGCCACATCCCCACGGCCTCCGCGACGCGCGGCCGCGAAGCACAGAATAGTCTGCCGAGCGGGACCACCGTTGTCAATCCGAGAGGCGCTCCACGAGCGCTCGGACGAGGCCGTCCGCGGTCGCCTCGGCGGCCTCGACGTCCGCGTGGAAGCCCGCCGCCGATAGGGCCTTCGTCGTCACCGGGCCGATGCTCGCGACGACGAGGCGTTCCATGACCGCCGCCGGGTCGAGTCCCGCGTCGCGCAGCGCCTCGAGGAAGCCGCGTACGGTCGACCCGCTGGTGAACGTCACGGCGTCGACGGTCCCCCCACGCAGTCGCTCGAGCGCCGCGGGATCGGGCGCGGCGAGGACGGTGCGATAGACCGCCACGACGTCGACGGTCGCACCGAGAGCACGCAGCGCGTCGGGGAGCACTTCGCGCCCCTCCTGCGCCCGCGGCACCAGCACGCGCCAACCAGGCCCCGCGCCCATCTCACGGAACGCGTCGACCAGGCCCTCCGCGCGGAAGTCCTTCGGCACGAGGTCCGCGACGACGCCGTAGCCCGCGATCCGCTCGGCCGTCGCGCTCCCGATCGCCGCGATCTTGACCTTCGAGAGCGCCTCCTCGGTCCGATCGGTCGACACGACGCGGGCGAAGAACCGCTCCACGCCGTTCGCCGAAGTGAGCACGATCCAGTCGTAGGACGCCAGCTCGCGTACGGCCCGCGCGACGGGCTCGACGTCCTCGGGCTCCTCGATGGAGATGACCGGGAAGGGGACCACTTCGGCGCCGAGTGCTGCCAGCGGTCCCGCGAGAGACGCGGACTGCTCCCGAGTGCGCGTGACGAGAACGGCACGTCCCGCTAGAGGAGGCTTGGCGGACACGACGCTTCGCGCCTAGGTCTCGAGGAGCGTGCTCACGGAGCCGTCCTCGCCCACGGCGCGGATCGCCTCGAGCACGGCGTCGGCCCCCATGTCGAGCAGGCGATCGACCATCGCGGCGCCGAGCGCCTCGGGCTCATCGGGCGAACCGGTGAGGCGGTGGCGGAGCACCGTCGTGCCGTCGACCGAGGCCACGACCGCGTCCATCACGAGCGTGCCGTCCTCGATGCGCGCGTACGCTCCGATCGGCACCTGGCAACCGCCCTCGAGCGTGCGCATGACGACGCGCTCGGCGCGCACGCAGGTGAACGTGTCCTCGTCGCGCAGCGCGTCGCAGACCCCGCGCATGAACTCGTCGTCCTCGCGGATCTCGATCCCGATCGCGCCCTGCCCGACGGCGGGACACATCACGGACGGGTCCTCGTAGTGGGTGATACGGTCGGCCCAACCCAGACGCGTGATGCCCGCCGCCGCGAGGATGACGGCGTCGAGCGTGCCGTCCTCCGCCTTGCGCATCCGCGTGTCGAGGTTGCCGCGGACGTCGACGATCTCGAGGTCGGGCCGCAGCGCCAGCACCTGCGCTCGGCGCCGCAGGCTGCTCGTGCCGAGCTTTCCGCCCCGCGGCAGGGTCGCGAGGTCGTAACCGGCGCCGCTCACGATGACGTCGCGCGGGTCGACGCGGGCCGGCGTCGCGGCGATGAAGAGTCCTTCGGGCAACTCGGTCGGGACGTCCTTCATCGAATGCACGGCGAGGTCGACGGTCCCCGCCGAGAGCTCGACCTCGATCTCCTTCGTGAACAGGCCCTTGCCGCCCACCTTGGCGAGCGGCACGTCGAGGATCTTGTCGCCGGTCGTCTTGATGATCTTGAGGCTCACCGGTAGCCCGGTGGTCTCCTCGATCCTCGCCTTGATGTACTCCGACTGCCAGAGCGCGAGCTTGCTGCCCCGGGTGCCGATGGTCAGTCCACTACGCTCAGCACCCAACGTCGTCTCCCGTCTCCGGTACGTGTCCCTTGTCGTGTCCCCTGCCGAGCAGTCCCTTGAGCAGACCGCCGTGGTGACCCTTGCCTTCGGCCGGCTCGAGGCCGTAGAGCTGACGCGCCGTGTCGACATACACGTATCCGTCCTTCGTCCCGGCGGCCTGCTTGAGGCGGCTCGTCGGGCCGTGGAGCATCTTGTTCACGATCGCGCAGGTGAGCGCGTCCACGGTAGCCAACTCCTTCTCCGAGAGGCCCTCGAGCCGCTTCAGCGCCTTCGCGAGCTCCTCCTGGCGGACGCGCTCGGCGTCCGAGCGGATCGCGGCGACCGTCGGCACGACCTCCATCGACTCGAGCCAAGCGGCGAACTCGTGGAACTCCTCCTCGATGATGACCTCCGCGCGGCGCGCCTCTCGCGTGCGCTCCTCCAGGTTCGAGGAGACGACGCCGTTGAGGTCGTCGATGTCGTAGAGGAAGACGTTGGCGAGGTCGTTCACGGCCGGGTCGATGTCACGCGGCACGGCGATGTCGATGAGGAAGAGCGGGCGCGGGCCGCGGCCCCGCATCGCGCCCGCGACGCGGTCGCGATCGATGACGTAGTGCGTGGCGGCGGTCGAGGAGATCACGATGTCCGCCTCGCGCATGCGCTCGAAGAGGTCCTCGTAGCGGATGGGCTCGCCCGAGAAGCGCTCGGCGAGCTCGACGGCGCGTTCGTAGGTACGGTTCGCGACGAGGACCTTGCGCACTCCGTTGCTCAAGAGATGCTTCGCGGTGAGCTCGCTCATCTTGCCGGCGCCCAGGACGAGGATCGTGCGGCCCTCGAGCGTCTCGAAGACCTTCTTGGCGAGCTCGACGGCGGCATAGCTGATCGAGACGGCGTTCTCGCCGATCTCGGTCTCGCTACGGACGCGCTTGCCGACCTCGAACGACTGGCGGAACAACTTGTTGAAGACGCGCCCCGTTCCCCCGGCGGCGAAGGCGTGCTCGTACGCCTCCTTCACCTGACCGAGGATCTGCGCCTCGCCGACGACCATCGAGTCGAGCGACGCCACGACGCGGAAGAGCTGGCGCACGACGGCCTCGCCGTTGACGACGTACAGGTAGCGGGCGAGATCGTCGCGGTCGAGGGCGTGGAAGCCGGCCATGAAGTCGACCACCGCGCGCGCGCCGGCCTCCTCGCTCGCGGTGACCGCGTAGATCTCCGTGCGGTTGCATGTGGACACGATGATCGCCTCGGCGACCTCGTCACCCCCCGTGAGCAGTGAGAGCGCCTCTTCCTGCCGGTGGGCGGGGAAGGTCAGCTTCTCTCGGATCTCGACGGGCGCGGTCTTGTGGCTCAAGCCGACCAAGGTCAGGTGCATCGCGCGTCTCTCGCCTCACAGCGTTCGCTGTCGATGTGCAAAGGGTCGCCCCCGCCGGAGCAGTGCGTGTTGTTCAGGCAAGCAGGCCCGGCCGGGGGCGATGAAGGGTGACGCGTATGGGAGCACTACCTGCGACTGAGCCTGAACGCTCGAATGATACCACTTCCGTGCGGCTTCCGACAACGCTTGTGACCTTCGTCACGAGCGCACCTTCCCCTTGCGCGCCTTCGCGACGTCGCCGTCGAAGACTGCGAAGATGAGCTCGGGCAGCACGCCTTTGAGACGGAAGTAGAACGCGCTCAGGGCGTCGGGGATGATCAGGTACCTCCCGCGCTCGACGCCGCGCACCACGGCGGCGGCGACGCGCTCCGGCGAGATCGGCTTGACGTTGCCGGCGATGGCGTCGGTCTCCGGCGGACGGAGCGTGCGCTCGTACTCCAGCGCCGGCGTCTCGGTGTCGGGCGGGCACACGACGTGCACGGAGACGCCGCGCGGCTTCATCTCCAGGCGCAACGACTCTGTGAACCCCATGACCGCGAACTTCGCCGCGGAATAGCCCGTGTAGCCGTAGACGCCGATGAATCCGCCGACCGAGGAGACGTTGACGATGTGACCGGAGCCGCGTGCGACCATCCTCGGCACCGCCGCCCGGCACGGGTGCACGACGCTCCAGAAGCCGTTGTCGATGTTGCTCTCGAAACGCTCGAACGGCATCGTCTCGAACTCGCCGGGGAGGATGACGCCCGCCGAGTTCACGAGGATGTCGGGCACGAAGCCGTCCTCCGCGAGCGAGTCGATCGCCGTAGCGGCCTCGTCGGCACGCGAGAGATCGGCGCTGCGCGTGGCGACGCGCTGCTCGGGCGAGGCGCACGCCGCCCGGATGTCGGCTGCCGCGCGCTCGAGCTTGACCGGGTCGCGAGCGACGATGGCGACGTCGCACCCCCGAGCCGCGTACGCCCTGGCGCACGCGAGCCCGATGCCGCTGCTGCCCCCAGTGACGACCACGACCGTCCGCTCAGGCATTCTCGACCCCTTCCCCCTCGAACTCCGCGAGCACTTCCTCGGCGCTCGGCTCCCCGCCCGCCTCGATCCGGTCGAGCAGGTCCGAGTCCGCGACGGCTTCGAGTATCGCAGCCGCGCGGTCCTCACCGAGCCGTGTGAAGGCCAGAGAACGCACCTCGCCCGCGAGCGCGACGTAGGCCGCCCAGGCCGGCCCGTACTCCTCGTCGAGACGGCGCCTGACCCGCTTGGCGAGAGCGGGCGCCCCGCCGCCGGTCGAGACCGCGATCTGGAGGTCCCCGCGGCGCACCACGGACGGGATGACGAAGCTGGACAGGTCGGGCGCGCCCGCGACGTTCACGAGGCAGCGCCGCTCCTCCGCCTCGTCCCTCACCGCACGGTCGACCTCCTGAGAGCCGCTGGCACAGACGGCCAAGAAGGCGTCCTCGAGATCGCCGCGAACGTACCCCCGAACCTCCAGGGTGATGCGACCCTCGGCCTCCAGGCCGCGCAGCGCCTCCCCCGGTTCGGGCGCCACGACGGCGATATCCGCACCGTGTCGAAGCAGGGTGCGCACCCTGCGCTCGGCGAGCGAGCCGGAGCCGACGACGACGGCGAGGCGCCCTTCGAGGTCGAGGAAGGCCGGGTAATAGGGATGGGCGCGAGGACTCACGCGCCCGGCCTCAGAGCCCCGAAGATGTGGAACCCGGCGGGCAGCGTGCGCGCGATCACGGCGAGGATGACGACGAACACGAACCCGACGATGGCGATCCAGGAGACGCGCCGGCCGGACTGGTGCGTCGCGTAGTGCAGGTAGAGATAGGTCCCGAAGATCAACCAGACGACACCGGCGGTCATGACGCGCGGGTCGGCGTACCACCCGCCGACATCGGTCTCGATGGCGCGCACGGTCCCGAGCAGCAGCCCCGCGGTGTACGCGGGGTACGACCAGGCGATCGCGCGACGGGCGAGCTGGTCGGTCTGGG
Source organism: Coriobacteriia bacterium (assembly GCA_041658765.1). Taxonomy (NCBI): domain Bacteria; kingdom Bacillati; phylum Actinomycetota; class Coriobacteriia; species Coriobacteriia bacterium. The sequence goes on from JBAZZO010000005.1 coordinate 80,491, forward strand.
CGAGTGACGGCAGGCGCCGGAAGAGCCGACTCGTGCGATGGGACTTGAGCTGCCGTTCCATGAGCAGGTACGCGACGGACGCGGCAGCGCCGATCGCGAACCCGGCGTTGGCGAGCATGATGAGCACGACGTGGATGCCCACGCGCCAGCTGTCGAGAAGATGCGCCTGCGAAGCGCTCAACTCGGCCGTGGTCGGGCCGAGGCCGAGCGCCTGGGAAAGCAGCAGCAGCGCGGCGGCGACCGGTACGAGGATCGTGCCGTAGACCTTCAGCTTCACGAGGTGCTCGACTATGAAATAGACGAGAACGAGCGTCCACGCCGCGAGGACGAGCGAGTTCGCACCCGTCATGATCGTGCCGTGCGTCGCCGTCGAGCGCATCCCGACCGACGCCGTGTGGAGAAGGAACCCCGCGCCCGTCAGGAAGGTGGCGTACCAGGCGTAGGCGCGCGACTTCGACAGGAAGTTGTAGGCGTAGAGGACGGTCGCGCCGGCATAGAAGACCGTCGCGAACCAGAATGTGATGAGCGAGCCCTGTTGCACGCCTTCCTCCTACGCCTTGGCCGAGCGCCGCTCGACGGCGTCCGCGACGATCTTCAGCTCCCGCTCGAGGCGGCCCAGCCGGCGGAAGACCATCGCGATGTAGACGACGAGCGTCGCCCACAGGATGCCGTACGCCGCGATGACGAACTTGGCGCCCGGGAGCACGAGCGAGTAGATCTCCTTCAGTGTCGGATCCATGCCACTCACCCTTCCAGGGAGGCCTTGAGCACGTCGAGACGCTCGCGCAGGTGTTCCTCGCCCATTCGTAGCTGGTAGATCGCGTAGCCGAGCATGAGCATCCCGACCTGGGCGATGATGAACGTCAGAAGCATCTTGCCGTCGAGGCCGCGCTTGAACACGACCGGGTGCACGGACGACGGGATGATCCGCGTGATGACGAAGGACAGCGGGGCATCGATGAAGGCGAAGATACCGAAGACCGCGGCGTATGCCGCGCGTCTCTCCTCGTCCTCGACGGAGCTGCGCAGCACGAAGTAGGCGATCACCAGCAGCGTCATGATGAAGTACGTGGTCAGCCGCGGTTCCCACACCCACCACTGGCCCCACTCCATGCGCGTCCACAGGTCGCCGGTGACCATGGTGAGGATGACGAACATGAGCGTCACCTCGGTCGCGATGCGCGCCTTCGTGTCGAACTCCTTGCGCCGCGTCATGAGGAACCTGATGCCGTAGAACGCGGTGAAGAAGAAGACGAGGAACGACGCTTCGGCGACCGGCACGTGGAAGTAGAAGATCTTCTGCGCGAAGTCGATGCGGTCGTACGTGATACCGCCGACCTCGACGGTGCCGAACGGCTGCGGCGGGGCGTAGAGGAAGGCCAGGAAGAACGCGAGCGTGGTGAGGACGCCGCCGATGGCGAGAAGCGCGAGCGTCACCCTCTGTTTCATATGGGGCACCTCCGTCGACGGGTCGCGCTGGATCGCCGGTGCGCTCGAGGCCGCCTTCAGGCCCCGACGATGAACTCGTAGAGGCCGAATGCCGCCAACAGCATTATGCCATCATACCCGGCGACCGTCGCCAGCGCGCGCCAGAATGCGGGCACGGCGTCGGCCGTCCCGTTGATGAGCACGGAGGTCGCGGAGACCGCCCCGAGCAGCAGCGGGTACATGAGCGGGATGAAGAGCACGGCAAGGACGACGTCCTTGCCCTTGGTGTTCACCGACATCGTCGCGAGCAGCGTCCCGACCCCGGCGATGCCCACCGAAGCGAGCACGAGCACGAGCGGCATGAGGGCGATGGAACCGGTGAAGCCCTCTCCCCGCAGGAAGAGGAAGCCGAAGACGGGCAGCGAGATGGCCTCCACGATCAGCAGGAAGATGAGGTTGCCGGCCGCCTTCGCGAAAAAGATCACCGGACGATCGACCGGCGAGAGCAGCAGCGCCTCGATGCACCCCTGGTCCTTCTCGTGGACCAGCGACCGGTTGAGGCCGAGCATCGAGGTGAAGATGAACGTCAGCCACACGAGGCCACCGGCGATGTCGCGCGTGTCGAAAGCGGAGCCCGCCTGAGAGAGCGCCACCTGGTAGACGACCATGGTGAGCAGCGTGTAGAGCCCCATGGAGGTGAGCATCTCCTTGGTGCGCAGCTCCATGACGATGTCCTTGCGCAGGATCGCCTTGAACTGCCTCCACGACAGGCCGCCCATCAGGCCACCCCCATCCCGACGACCGAGCGGTACGTCGCGGCGAACGCATCCGGGTCGAGGTCCTCGGTGCGCTCGAAGAGCACGACCGAGCCCTTCGCGAGGATCAGCGCGTGCGTGCACAGCTCGAGACCCTTCGCGAGGTCGTGGCTGACCATGACGAACGTATGGTGTGTGCGCACCTCGGCGATGAGCCCGTCGAGGATGTCCACGGCGTGAGGGTCGAGACCAGAGTACGGCTCGTCGAGGAAGAGGATCTCCGGCCGGTGCAGCAGCGCGCGAGCGATGGAGAGGCGCTGGAGCATGCCCCGCGAGAACGAGCTCACGACGTCGAGGCGGCGATGGTCGAGCTCGACGTCGCGCAGCAGCTCGTCGACGCGCGACTCCGGCTGGGAAAGACCGTACATCTGCGCGAAGAACAGCAGGTTCTCCTCGGCGGTGAGGTCGGGGTAGAGCAGCGGGTTGTGGCTGATGAGCCCGATCCGGCTCCTCAGCCCGACCGCGTCGGTCACGACGTCCGCGCCGAGCACCTTGACCGACCCCGAACTGGGCGGCATGAGCGTGGTGAGCACCTTGACGAGCGTCGTCTTACCCGCGCCGTTCGGCCCGAAGATGGAGAGGAACGCGCCGACCGGCAGGTCGAGCGAGACCCCGTCGAGCGCCTTGCGCGCTCCGAACGCCCGGGACAGGTCCCGGACCTCGAGAGCGAGCGCGGGCGCCCCCTCGGACGTCATCCGCGACCTCAGGCGGCCAGGGCGCGGCGCTTCGGCCAGACGGCCAGCGCGGTCCCGATGATGGTTATGAGGAAGCCCGTCCACACGAACCCGATGAGCGGGTTGATCTTCACGTTCATCGAGATCTGGCCGTCGTCCGAGACCGCCTCGAGGATGACGAAGACGTCGCGAAGCGGCTCGTAGATGATGTCGACGTTGACCGTCGCCTGCTCCTGCACCGCGTGGTATAGCTGGCTCGGCTGGATGGTCCCCGCGGGCTTGCCGCCGCGCGTGACGTTGTAGCGGACCGCATTGAGTTCGTCACCGTTCGGCCGCACCTGGCGGACGATGTCGGCGAACGCGAACGTGTAGTCGCCGGCGGCGAACGAGGCGCCGGCCTTCGACGGGAGCGTCGCCGGGATGTCGTGGACGAACATCGTCGACCCGACGAGTCCGATGAGGATGACGCCGATGCCCAGGTGGGTGAGGTACCCGCCGGACTGGCTGCGCGCCTTGACGAGGATGTTCCAGAGAGCGACCCCGAACGACTCCTCGCGCGCGGATGCGCGCTTGAGAGCGCCGTCGACGAAGAGGTAGACGGACATGCTCACCGCGAGGGCGCCGACGAGCAGCCCGATGACCGCCATCCACCCATGGACCGGGTCGGCCAGCGGGGGTGGCATGGGACCGCCAGTCGGATGCAACTTCGCGTACTCGGCGGCCCAGTTCGGCCAGAGGACCACGCGCCACACGACCATCAGCAACGCCCCGAGGCCGGCGGTGCCGACCAGCGGCCACTGCGCGCGCTTCCAGAACGTCGAGGGCTCGGTCATCTTCCATGCGAGGATCGGGCAGACCGCCATGATGAGCACGTAGAAGATGCCGACCGGCCTCGCGACGGCGTCGTAGGTCGCCGCGCCGAACGACTGGCCACCTCCAGGGAGCCACTTCGGAAGGGCCGAGGTGACGGTGAGATAGGCCGTGAGCAGCGAGGCGACGAGCATGAGGACGTTGTTGAAGTAGTAGGAGCTCTCCTTGGAGAGCAAGCTGTCGAACTCGTCCGCGCCCGCGAACGTGTCGCCGCGCAATAAGAGTCCGATGCCGCCCGCGAGCAGCGCGCCGCCCATCATCCCGAGGAAGAGCCAGAACGACAGCGGGTCCTGCTCGAAGGCATGCACCGACTGGACGACGCCGGAGCGCGTGATGAACGTGCCGAGCAGCACGAGGACGAAGCTCACCGTGGCGAGCATGATCGCCCACTTCTTGAAGCCGTCGCGCCGCTTGTAGACCGTGAAGCTGTGCAGCAGCCCGACGCCGGTCAGCCACGGCAGCAGCGAGGCGTTCTCGACCGGGTCCCACGCCCAGTAGCCGCCCCAGCCGAGGACGACGTACGCCCACACGGCCCCGAGACCGATGCCGATGCCCAGGAAGAGCCACACGAAGACCGTGATCCGGTCGACGTGCTCGACCCACTTCTTCGACGAATCGCCCGTGATGAGGGCGGCCATCGCGTACGCGAACGGGATCGTCATCCCCGCATAGCCGATGAACAGCGTCGGCGGATGGAAGATCATCGCCCAGTGCTGCAGCAGCGGGTTCATCGCCGCGTTCACGAGCAGTTTCCCGGTCGCCGGGTCGATCCAGTCGGTGGGCGTCACCTTGAAGGGGTTGTTCTTCTCGATGAAGAGAGCCACGAGGAAGAAGACCTGCACGAAGTTCGTCACGGCGAGCGCGATGTTCGAGAGCCGGTCCGTCTCGGACATCCGCTTGTAGGCGACGTAGGCCGCGAATCCGGAGAGCAGCCACTCCCAGAAGAGCAGCGAGCCCTCGCGACCGGCCCACACGCCCGAGATGCGATAGAGCCACCACAGGCGCGAGACGTCCGTGCTGTGGTTCTCGGCGACGTACTTGAACGCGAAGTTCTCGCCGAAGAACGCCGCGAGCAGGAGGCCCGTCGCGAACGTGACGAAGGCCAGCGACGCGAAGGTCGCGATGTATCCGGTGTTCGTGAGTTGCTCGCCCTGTTCGTCGTCGCGCCGCAGAGCGCCCCAGACGAGCGACGCTATGGCGACGACGGACGAGATCAGGCCGAGCAGCAGGAACAGGTTTCCGACTCCGGTCGATCGCATGTGCGGTCTCCGCTCTCTCTCGTCATCCCCGGCCGCTCCGCGCGCGGCCTACAGGCCGCCGCCGACCGCTATCGAGACGCTCGTGGCGTCGAACGTGCCGTCCGTGCCGAGCGCGCCGCCGAGAACCACCCTGGCTCCGTCCTTGAAGCCGGCCGGCATGGCGGCGTCGAACGCGACCGGGAGTTCCTTGCCGCCCATGGCACTCGCCTGGACGCGGAAGCGCTCGGCGTCCCCGGCGGTCTTGAGCGAACCCGCGACGACGTAGCCGGTCAGCTTGACGGGCTTGCCGACGCTGGTGGGCGAGGCGAGCAGGTCGGTGATGGACAGCGCCGTCTTGGCGGACTCGTACTTCGAGGGGCACTTGGTGATCATGTCCTTCGCCTGGATGGTGCCGTCCTCGTTGACGATACCCGTGACGATAGCCACCGTACCGTCGCCGAACGTCGCGGGCACGGCGCCGTCGTAGATGACGGCGATGACCGGGCCGTCGGCCTTCTTCTCCTCGCGGATGCGGAACTTCATGGGGCGGGCTTTCTTGTCCCACGAGCCCGCGACGACGGTACCCCCGACCTTGACGCGCTTGCCGACGAGCGAGCGGTCCTTGACGACCTGTCCGACCGTCTTGTAGTAGGCGCCGCCGTTCTCACCTTGGCTCGACCCGAAGAATATCGCCGCGATGGCGACGAGGATTATGGCAGTGACGCCGATCAGCCTGTTGCGGGCCCGCCTGTTCACACGCGCTCACTCCTCCGCGGTCATGTCGTCGAAGCGCAGGGGATGAACCGGGCGACGCGTGCCTGTGCGCGCCGGAAGGGTGCGGAGAGACGCACCGCATTCCACCTGCTTGCCTGAACGATTGTAGATGGTAGCACAAGCGAGCAAACGGGGTGCCGGTCTTGCGGCCGCGCTCAGCCGGTCTCCTGCAGCCGCAGCACGTCCGGCTTGAAGCCGACATCGGCGAGCAGTTGCGCGTACTCCGGCGTCGAGAGCTGTCCTTTCGCGCCCTTGAGCGCGACCATCGTGGCCTCGATGACGTTCGTGCCGAAAGAACGGCCCTGCAGTCGCGGCGTGCTCGTCACGAGCAGTTCGATGCCGCGCGAACGAAGGAAGTCGACATCCGCCGCGGTGGTCGTGTTCGTGATGACCCACTTCCCGCGCATGTCCTCCGGCATGTACTTGCGCACGTACTGGTAGTCGCCCGCGATGATGTCCGCCCACCGGTACATGTCCTCGTGCTTACCCGTCTGCACCGGCTTCTCCTGGTCGGAACCGAGCGGGTAGAGCCACGCGAACGGCATCAGCGCCACCGCGGGCATGAGTATGCGCGCGAGCACGCGCAGCGACGTCCAGCGCTTGATGAGGACCGGTATGCCGAGGGCGTAGAGAAGGTCTCCGAAGACGAGTTCGCACCCGGCGTCGCGAAGGCCCTCGGCCATGCCCCACCGGTCGACCGCCGACGTCATGAGGACCTTCTTGCCGCGCAGTTCGATACCGAGCTCCTCGCGCAGGTATCGCGGGACCGACGCCTCGACGGCGCCCTTGAGGCCCGATCCGTCGAGGACCGGCGTGCGCTTGACGGCGCGCGTGATGCGACGGCCGTCACGGAACCAGTAATCGTGGCCGTCGGCGCGCAGGTAGAGGTCGACGCCGCCGAGCCCGAAAGCGTCGACCTTCCCGTCGAGCTCCGCGAAACGCGCGGCCGCGCGCTCCATGTCGCCGTCGGTGCCCTCCCTGCGGATGCGGAAGCTCTCTCCCAGAAGCTCGATCTCGACCTCGTGATCGCGCTTCGAGGAGCCGATGCTGATGCTCACGACCTCTTTGATGGCGTCCACCTCCCGGCGGTCTCGCGGGCCTTCTCGATGACGGCGCCGGCGAGGCGCTGCGCGCGCCTGTCCGGTCCGGTGGGGGCGGTGACGTCGTGGAGCAGCTCGCGCAGCTCGTCGAGATCGACGGTCACGTCCGCACGCAGCGGAGAATGACCGAGCGGGATGCCGACGACCTCGCGGCCGAGGATCTTCTCGACGGTGCTGATGCGCCAATCGCTCGCCATGAGCACGATGACGTCGAAGTCGCGAAGCGTCGCGAGCGTGTCGAGTACGGAGTTGAACATCTTGGCGGCCGGACCGCTCTCGAGGCCCTCGCGCTCGGCCTGGGAGAAGACGAGCGTGAAGTCGACGGCGCACTCATCGGCGACGTCCAGGACCGCCTCGACGTTGGCGACCGGGAAGGCGACGAGCGCGACACGAGGCCCCCGGCGGACCTCGCCGAGCGACTCGAGGAAGGAGACGAACGTGCGCTGGACGCCGTGGGCGACCGCGACCTCCTCCTGCGTGGCGCCCGCCTCGCGCGCCTCTAGGACGTCCGAGACCATGCGCGAGAGCTTCTCGCGGCTGATGACCTTCTCACCGATGCGGTAGAGCCGCACGCGGTCCCCCCTCACGCCGGACGCACGCCGAAGCGCGCGTGTGCACAGGAACGTGCACGAGGAGTATACGACAGGGGGAGAGGAAGACGGGCAGGAGCCCGGGTCTCAGCAGGCGAGCGGGACCTCGAAGCCCACGACCGCCCCGCCCCCCGAGGCGTTCGAGGCGAAGACCTTGCCGCCGTGGTCTTCGACGATGCGCCGCGACACGGCCAGGCCCACACCGCTGCCGCCGGTGTCGCATGCCCGAGCGGTGTCCGCACGGTAGAAACGCTCGAAGATGTGGGGAAGGTCGGCGTCGGGGATCCCTTCGCCGGTATCGCGCACCTCCACCCGCGCGTGGCCGTCGGTCGCCGCGCACGAGACGGTCACGCTGCCGGTCTCCGTGTGTCGCAGGGCGTTGTCGATGAGGTTGCGCAGCACCTGGCCCAGTCGGCCCTCGTCGCCGTCGACCATGATGGCGGAGTCGGCTTCGCAGCGTAGCTCGACGGTCGCGCGAGCGCGGACACGGGCACGATCCACCTCACCGCACGCGAGCGCGGCGAGGTCGGTCGACTGCATCTCGTAGCGCAGCTGACCCGCCTCGGCGGCGGAGAGCTCCTGGAGGTCCTCCACGAGGCGTGACAGGTGGCGCGTGTCGTCCGCGAGAGAGCCCAGCCTGCGCTCGTCCGCGACGAGAACACCCTCGGCGATCCCCTCGGCCTGCGCGCGCAGTGAGGCGATCGGATTGCGTAGCTCGTGCGCGACATCGGCGACGAGCCGCCTTCGCAGTTCCTCGGACTCCGCGAGCGAGTCGGCCATATCGTTGAACGCTTCGCCGAGCGCGGCCACCTCGCCAGGACCGCCCACGTCCACGCGATGCGTCAGATCACCGCCCGCGAGCATGCGCGTCGCGGCGGTCAGCCGCTCGATAGGACGCGTGAGGTAGTAGGCCACGACCCATGCCGCCACGCCGGCCAGCCCGATGGCGATCAGCGCGCCGACGAGGATCCCGCGGTCGACCGAGCCGAGGAACGCCTGCTCGGCACCTCCGAGCATCATGTGACGCCCCATGCCCATGCCTTGGCCGGCGGGCCGCGGCAGGGTATCCAGGTAGCCTTGGAAGGCGGACGAGAACAATGTCCGGGTGATGAGCCCGGACAGCACCACCGTGAGCAGCGCGACGACGAGCATCGCGAGGAAAGCCTGGACGAGCAGCGGCCGTTTCACGGCCTTTCCTCCAACTTGTAACCCACTCCGAACACCGTCTGGACGAAACGCGGCGAGCGCGGATCGTCGCCGATCTTGCGGCGCAGGTTCTTCACGTGGGCGTCGATGGTGCGCTCGTAGCCTTCGAAGGCGTCGCCTTGCGCAGCCTCCATGAGTTGCATGCGCGTGTAGACGCGCCCGGGGCGGGCGGCGAGCGTAGCGAGGACGTCGAACTCGGTGCGGGTGAGATCGACGGGCGCGCCGTCGATGGTCACGCGGCGTGCGTCCGGGTCGACCTCGAGCGTGCCGATGCGAAGAACCGCGCCGCCGATCGCCCCGGTATGTTCCGCGCGGCGCAGCACCGCCTTGACGCGCGCCACTACCTCGCGCGGGCTGAAGGGCTTCGAGATGTAGTCGTCGGCACCGACCTCGAGCCCGATGAGGCGGTCGATCTCGTCGCTGCGGGCGGTGATGAGGATGACCGGAAGACCGTGCTCACGCTGGAACCGCTTCGTCAGCTCGATGCCGTCGACGCCCGGCATCATGATGTCGAGGAGGGCGAGGTCCGGCACTCGCTTCGCCACGGCGGCCTCGGCCGCGGCGCCGTCGGCCGCCGTGACCACCTCGAACCCGTCGGCGGTCAGATACGCCGTGAGGACCTCGACGATCTTCGGGTTGTCGTCGGCGACGAGGATGGTGCGTGGCATGGCGAGGTCCTCCTCTCTGGGGGTTATCGTGCGCCCGCACGCCTTACGAGCGCAAACGGGGCGGACCCGCGTTCGCGGACCCGCCCCGGGAGTCGTGCGGTGCTACTGGTTGGCGCAGGCGCCGCCACACGCGCCGGCACCGGCGCCACGGCTGCCGCCGGACCCGCCGCCCATCATGCCGCGACCCTGGCCACGTCCGGCACCGGGACCGGTGCCGTCACAACCGGCCGGAGCCGCGCTGTCGACGCGAGCCGGGATCCGGTCGTCCATGCGGTCGTACATGAGGTCGGCCCGTGCACGCGTGATCGTCCCGGCCGCAACGGCCGCGTCGAGCGCCGCTTTGCGGGCCCTCAACGCTTCGGAGACGACCGTAGCCGACGAGACGCCGTTCTCGGACGCGATCGTCGCGAACGACTTGCCCGCCTTGCGCTCGGCGTAGATGTCCGCGGTCGTCTTGCCGGTCAGTCTCGCGACGACATCCGCGAGCGACGCACCGGCAGTGCGGCAGATCCCGACGAAGCCCGCGACCGGACCCGCGGTCCTCGTCGCCGACGTGGCTGCCGAGGCGATACCGACGCTACCGAGAGCGAGCCCGGCGACGAGCGCCGCGGCCACGAAGATGGCTACCTTTCCTTTGCTCATCGTGCTACCTCCACTTGTCTGTCCGCGGCACGACCTTCGCGCACCGTCATGGAGAAGTATCCCGCGCGGATTCGAAGGACTCGTGAACGCGGAGCGGCGGTGTGGTGAAGGAAACGCGCTCGGCGTCCTAATGCCCGCGACACTGATGGTCGTCGCCGAACGTCTCCTGCGTTCCGCCGAGATACGCGGTCACGGCCGCGCCCGGCGTGGGCGCGTCGGCGTCGAAGAACACCGGGATGCCCGCAGCCGCGAAACCGGCTCTCGGACCGCCGCCCATGCCTCCCGCGATGACCGCCCCGACGCCGACGGCAGCGAGCCGGTCCACGATCGAACCGCAGGCGCCATGATCGTGTGGCCCGTTCTCCAGGACGGAGACGGACACGATGGCGCCGTCGGCGACGTCGACCAGCGTGAACGAACCGGAGTGCCCGAAATGGGCAGAGCGCGGGGCATCGGCGCCGCCCTCACCCTCGGTAGGAACGGCTATGCGCAGTGTGTCGGTCATCGTCCGGTGCCTCCTTCGGCGAGTCCCTGCTCGAGCAGGTCGGCGATCCGCGCCGACGCGCTCACTCGGGTACGAAGATGCGCGATCCAATCGCGAGCCAGGTCACGCCCTTCCGCGTTCAGTTCGTACGTGCGGCGCTGCGGACCTGCCTCGCTCTCGATCCATGACGAACTCACGAAACCATCATCCTCGAGCCTGCGCAGCGTCCGGTAGAGTCCGCCCGGGTCGACGCTGATAGAGCCGTTGCCGAGGTCCTCGATGGTCTTGCGCAGGTCGTAGCCGTGGCCGCAGTCGCGCAGCAGGGCAGCGAGCACGGCGGGCTCGATCACGGCGCCGCCGCCCTGGCCGCCCACACCGCGCGTGCGGCCCCGGCAGCCGCACGCTGCGCCGTGGTCGTGACCGTGTCCGGGTCCGTGCCCGGTCTCGTGGTGCGCGGCGTGCCCGCAGCAGTCGCTCTCTTGTCCGCACATGGGGAACCTCTCTCGGAATCTGATCGACGTGCATATAGATGCATAGTACACCTAGCCACGACGAGAGCCAACGCCGCCAACGCCTGGGTATACCCTGCCCTCGGCGACCCCAGGGACTAGCGGTCGCGGTTCCTATCGGTTCCGCTATGTTCCTATAGGTGCTATCCTGAGTCCATGGACGGACTCTGGGACGTAGCACGCGTCGCCGCCTACCTGGGCGTGACCGAGCGCACCGTGTACAACAAGGTGCGAGCGAGCGAGCTGCCCGCTGTCAAGGTCGGGCGGCTGTGGCGCGTGCGCCCCTCGGACCTCGAGGACTGGCTAGGCCGCACGCAGCGTCGACCCGAGGCGAGCGGGTCGACCGTTCCGGGACCATATCCCTACCCGGAGGTCGCGGGGCGTACGTCGATCGCCGCCGAGGAAGGCGCGATCCCATCGCGCGCCGATCTCGAGGCCGCGCTCGCGGGCGTCGATGAGATCGTGGAACGCCGGCTGAGGCTCGTCTCGCTACTCGCGAAGGGCGTCGTAGCGCTCGGGTGGAGCGCGCCGGTCGTCGTCGGCGGGTTCGCCGTGCAGTACTACACCGCCGGCAACTACGGCACGCTCGACATCGACCTCGTCGGCGCGTCAGAGCCGGTCGCCCAGGTACTCGAGTCGTGGGGTTTCGTGCGCGAGGAGCGTCACTGGTACGACGCGGAGCTCAAGTTCGCGGTCGAGGTACCGGGTGGTCAGCTGGAGCCGTCCGAACGCGAGCGCGTCTTCGGCATCCGGATCGCCGGGATCGATGCGTACGTCCTCGGCATCGAGGACCTGATCATCGACCGACTGAATGCGTGCATGCACTGGAACGACACCGAGTCATGCCGGTGGACGAAGGTGATGGTCGTGACCGCGCCCGAGCTGGACTTAGCGTACCTGGAGCAGCGCGCAGAGGCCGCAGGCGTGCTCGAGAGGCTGCGAGAGATGCTAGCGGACCGGCCATGAGGATGCAGACGATCGAGGAGTGGCGCGCGATGCAGACGCGCAACTTCCGCATGGCGGTCCTGGTCGCGCAGGAGCCGCGCTCGCCGCGCCGCAAGCCGCGCGATCCGATCGAGGACCGGATCCTCTACGAGTTCGCTGTCGCTTCGGTGCGCGAGCGAGCGGAGTCGGGGCGGCTCGTGCGGCTGGGGTCGCGCCACTACGAGTACCGACCTACATCTCGGCACGTATGTACTCGATCATCTTAGGCGTGATGTGCGGGATGAGCAGCGGCAGGTAATTCGGCATGAGCGAACCCATCGTCTCGGGCAGGAGGCCCGGCATGAGGTCCGTCATGTCCTGAGGCATCTCGCCGATGCGGCGGCCCACAGCCTCGATCATGTCGGGCATGACCTTCGCCATTATGCCGTCGACCATGAGCGGGAACAGCAGCGGCATCATCCTCGACATCATCGCGAGTCCGCCGGGAACGTGCTTCATCGCCTTCATCATCGGCTTCATGCCGGGCGGCATCGCATCCATCATCTGCGGGAAGATCTCGGCCATTACACCCGCCATCTCCTCGGGCTTCATCAGGTCGATGAACTTGTCGAAGAAGCCCCACATGTACATCGAGTGGTCCGTGGAGCTCGGGATCTCGTAGCCTCTCGCCTCCGCGACGAAGCGCGCGAGGTCGTCCACCTGGATGTCGAGGCCGTTCTTGAGCGCCGAGTCGCGCAGCTGCACCTGGCAACACGGGCAGAGCGCCACCAGCTTGTCCACCCCGACGTCGATCGCTTCCTGGAGCCGCGCCCCGCCGAGGACCGGCGCGATCGGCTTCTCGCCGATGAGAGTGAGCACGGAACCGCAACAGAGCCCTTCTTCGCGGTTGTGCTCCATCTCGACGAGCTCGACTCCCGGCATGGCCTTGATCATGTCGCGCGGCGGCTCGTACACGCCCTGCGCCCGGCCCATGTGACACGAGTCGTGGAACGCGACCTTCGCGTCGACCTCGTGATCGAGCACGAGCCGACCGTCGGCTATGGCCGGCGCGACGAGTTCGGAGTAGTGCTTCACCTCGAACGGGAAGTCGTCGCCACGCTCGCGAGCGAGGTCGGCGTACATCTCCTTCCACACGAGCGCGCATGCGGGGCACGAGGTCACGATCGTCTTCGCGCCGCGCTTCTTCGCCTCGGTGGTGTTGTGTTCGTAGATCTCCTCGAAGAGGTCCCACTTCCCGGCGACCTTCATCGGGATGCCGCAGCATGCCTCCTGATCGCCCATGTAGGAGAGCTCGTAGCCGGCGTCGGTGAGCAGTCGCACGCTCGCTTCGGCCACGTCGGTGTTGACGAAGCTCGCGGTGCACCCCGCGAAGTACATGACCGGGCCGGAGTCGGCGAGCGGCTTCGCGAGGTCGCCGGGCACCCAGTCGGCCCGGTGCTGAGCCTTGCCCGCCCAGATGTCGCGCTCGCCACGGAGCGAGGCGGCCATCATCTCGAAGGGCGGGAAGGTCATGCGCCCCTCGTCGTGCACGAGCCGTCCGCGCATCTCCATCCAGGAGTGCTCGACCGGCAGTTGCAGCTGGCAGCGCGTGTTGCAGACCTCGCACGTCGTGCAGACGAGGAACGTGTCGACCATCCTCTGATCGAACTTCTCGCGCCCCTCCATGACCTCGCGCAGGTAGAGGTACTTGCCGCGCGGCGAGTGGCTCATCCAGCCGCGGCCGGAGTACTCCTCGCACGTGTGGACGCAGTAGCCGCACTGCGCGCAGGCGTAGGCGTAGTACGCGACGTCGGCCGGGATACCGCGCTTCTCGGCGAGCTTCACGGTCGCGGGCGGTTTGGACGCGTTCGCGATGGGGCGGATCAGGGGCTCGAAGGCCGAAGCCGCACCCATGATCGCGTCGATGACGCCCTTGCCCAGCACTTTCTTGGGGTTCATGATGCCGCGCGGGTCGACCAGGCGCTTGAACTCCGTCAGGTCGTGGACCCGCTGCTCTCCGAGCACGGAGACCGCCTCCCGGCGGAAGTACAGCCCGGTGGAGTACGCGGAACCGCCGTGCCGCTTCGCGATCCCGATCACGGAAAGAGAGAGCGCGAAGGCCGCGTTGAAAGCGAACGTGCGGCTGTCGTGGGGGATGAAGCCGAGCAGGACGACCTTGTCGCCCTCGCCCACCATCCCCTCGAGCACGAACGGCTGCCCGATCTTGGCTGCGATCTCGTCCAGGACGGCCGAGAGCTCGGCCAGCGGGACCACGACCTCGGTGGGGATGATCGACGGTCCGATCCGCTTGAGTCTCATCGGAGCGAAGCGCTGGTCCCACTCGTGCTCTGCCGCTTCCGCGGGAAGCTCCGTGCCGCCGCGCGCGTCGACGATCCTCGACAGGGCGTCGTTGACGAGAGGCCGGCGCGACCACGGGTACGCGATCACGGCGAGGTACGTGTCGGGCAGCTCGGGCTCGTAGTGCTCGTGGGCCTCCTCGTAGGGATGCCCGTGACGGTGCGGGAGCCGCTTCTTCAACCTGGTGGACTCGGGATTGAGGAAGGTGATCGACCAGATCGGGAGCTTGCTCGACGAGATGTCGGCGAGCGCCGCGCCGATGGAGGCGGAGTCCGGGAACGCGATCAAGCGGTGCACCTCGGGCTCGAGCTCGCGGAGCATGACCGTGATCTCGGTGATGATGCCGGTGATGCCCTCCGCGTCGGCGATGTAGCGCGCCAGGTCGTCTCCGGAGAATACGCGCACCTCCGCGGTAGGGAGCACTACGCGGGCGGAGACGACGTTGTCCTTGAACATGCCGTACTCGTAGGAGCCGAAGCCGGCGCCGCCCTGCGCGAGCCAACCCGCGACGGACGACGACGGCGTCGACGACGGGTACAGACGCAGGGTCAGTCCCTGCTTCTCGATGTCGCGCTGAAGATCCTCCCACACGAGACCCGGCTGCACGCGCGCGGTCTTGCGCTCGGCGTCCACCTCGAGGATCGCGTGCATGCCCGAGACGTCCACGACGACGGCGCCCTCGACCGGGAGCACGCCCCCATAGCCGGAGGTGGACGCGCCGCGGGGCACGAGACACAAGCGCTCGGCGCCGGCGAGCTCCACGAGCTCGACGATCTCATCTTCGTCTTTCGGACGGACGACCGCGCCGGCCAGGCCTGCGGGAACGAACGGCTTGACGAGCTTCGGCATCTCGCCGATGTCGGCCGAGTACAGCTTCCGTTCGACCCTATCGGTCCGCATACGGTCGCCGAAGATGCCGGCCAGTGCCGACTCGTGCCGGTCCGAGATGACAGCCATCGCTGGAAACGCTCCTTCTGTGGTGTGAATGGCAAGTACTGCCTGATAGTATACCCATTAGGGTATGCCTGGTCAACGAGACCGGGACGCGCCTCGTCTACCGTTCTTCCCGAATCCCGTCATCCGGAGCCCGTTTTGGGAAGAAATAACTGGGACACCGGTCCGGCTTGCGCTCGATCAGCGAAGCGGCAGTCGGCATCCCGCAACGGAAGGCCCGGCGATCCCGAGAGTGTGGCGACGCGTTCTGGGGGCGAATCGCGTGCCGAGGGGAAGATCGTCCGAGGCCGGACCCGCGGGCCCGGTGCATGATGCGCAGATGGATCTGATACCTAGGGACTTCCTGCGGATAATCGCGCTTTGGTCCCTGCTGCCCGCCTACTCCGTGGCCGGGGCGTTCCTCGGCTACATGGCGGACCGCTTCCTCGGCTGGTTCCCCTACCTCACCGGTCTAGGCCTGCTCCTCGCATTGGTCCTCGCCGTTCGCGACATGCTCCGACTGCGCGACGACATGTAACCGGCACGGGGAGGTGCCACCGGTATGGATACCGGTCCGGCCGCAGAGGCCACGTGGCTCATCGTGATCGTCAACACCGCGCTCGTCGGCGCCGCGCTCGCCGGCGCGGGCAGACTATTCGGCAGACGCCGGTTGACCGAGGGCCTGCCGGACACCTGGCAGAACGCCGGCGAATCGGTGCTCGACTTCTTCGTCAACAAGGCGCGGGAGATGGCGCCCTCCGGGCAGCGGGAGCGCGCCGTGAGGGTGATCGCGCCGGTGCTCGCGATGTTCTTCATCTTCATCTTCGCCAGCAACCTGGTGATGGTCCTGCCGATCCCAAGGCTCAACGCGCCGCCCACGAGTCACTTCAGCGTCACCCTCGCGCTCGCGCTGTGCTCCGTCTTCGGCACCATGGCCATCGGCGCACTGTTCCGCGGACCGCTCGGCGCGATGAAGCACCTGTTCTGGCCGAATCCCCTCCAGTGGATCTCGGAGATCACCGACGTGATGTCGCTGTCCTTGCGGCTGTTCGGCAACATCGCCGGCGAGTACATGACCGTCGTGCTCGTGACCGGGTCGGTCGTCTTCGGCATCCCGCTGATCCTGCACATGCTCGGTCTCATCCCGGCGTTCGTGCAAGCGCTCGTCTTCACGCTGCTGACGGCGAGCTTCCTCGCCAGCGCGGTGCACTCGGAGTCGGAGGGCGACCGCCCTCGCGTGATCGACAGGGCGGAGCCGGGCGCCGGCGCCACCCCGGACATGGAAAGGGGGGCGTGAGCCATGGAGGCGGTCATAGCCGGAGGAGTCGTGGTCCTGCCCATCGTGGTCGGTGCCACCGCCGCATCCGTCGCGATGCGCTGGATCTCGGTGTCGGCGATCGAAGGCATGACCCGGCAACCCGAGATCGCTCCACAGCTGTTCACGGCCATGCTCATCGGGATGGCCCTGGTCGAGGCGCTGTGCATCTACACGCTGGTCGTGACGCTGGTGATGGCGGGGAAGATGTGACCGGCCGGCAGGGGTGAGCGGGATGGACCTCAACCCCATCAACCAGCTCGACTGGCGCGTGATCCTCGCCGCCATGGCGATCTTCACGCTCACTTTCCTCGCTATGCGCCGATACTACTTCGCGCCCTTCATCGAGGTCATGGAGCGCCGGCGCGCCTTCATCGAGGAAGCCGACCGCAAGACTGCTGAGGCCGAGGAGGAACGCGAGCGAGCCTCCGCGGACAGCGAGAAGATGCTCGCCGAAGCGCGCGAACGTGCCGAGGAGATCGTGCGCGAGGCGCGCGAGGCGACCGAGACCGAGAGACGAAGGATGCTCGGCGAGGCGAGCGCGCGCATGGGCGAGACCCTCGAGGCCGGGCGCCGGAAGATAGCCGCCGAACGAGACGCCGAACTCGCGAACCTGCACTCTCAGGCGGTCGAATGCGTACGGCTGGCATGCGCGAAGATCGTCGGCGACGTGGACGAGCGGCGTGTCATCGACGCCGTCGACTCCCGCATCGCCCGACGTCAGACGTAAGGGGGCGTCGGTGGTCGGGGAACTGTTCGCCGAAGTCGGTCACGAGATAACCGCGGACATCGGTCGCTTCGCGGTCGAGGTCGTGCAGTTCCTCATCCTCGTCGCCGCGGTCTGGGCCCTCACGGTCGGCTCATCCAAGAGGCGGGGCATCATCACCGGCAGGCTCGCCGACCGGCGAGCGGCGCTCGAGACGCGCCTCGAGGCGGCCGGCCGAGCCGAGGGGGCCCTGGAGACGGCGCGCGCGGAGGCACAGGCGGCTCGAGGGGCCGCCGAGGCGCAGGCGCGGCAGGTCGTCAGGGAGGCTCGCGCACGCGCCGCGGCCCTCGTGAAGGAGTCGCACGCGGTCGCCGAACAGCGTGCGGTCGAACTGGAGGCTCGCGCCGTCGAAGTGCTCGCCGCCGAACACGGCGACATGCAGACCGAGGTCCGCGACCGCCTCATCGAAGTGGTCGCCGACGCGACGCGCTCGATCGTCAACGATCAGTACACCCTGCCCGAGCAGCGCGCGCTCATCCAGAGAGCCGTGATCGCCGGACTGGAGCGCTTCGAGCGAGCCACCTCCATCGCCGCCGAGAGCCGGTGAGACGTCACATGCCGACGAGCGAGCGATCCGACGCCGAGCTGGGCACGGCACTGCGCTCGGCGCTCTCCTCGTGTGAAGGCGTCGCCGTCACGCTGTGCAGCAAGACGTACCTCGAGGACGAGATCGTCCACCGCGTCGCCGAGATGCTCTCCCGGATGGCTGGGCGCAACGTGGCCGTCGAGCTCCGCGTGAACCCCACGATGGACGCCGGCGCCATACTCTACCTGGGCGGCGACCACAGGGTGACTCTCGATGCCCGCGCGACGTGGCTGGCCGGGATCGAGCGGGAGCTGGACGCCGCGGGCGAGGAGGAACTCACCGGCGCGCCCGAGGACACTTACGGACTCCTGCACCGGCTTCTGGAAACGACCTCGCCGAGCGTGTCGGTCGAGGAACTCTCCGAGAGCGGGACCGTGCTGGAGGTCGGAGACGGCGTCGCGTTCGTCGCGGGCCTGCGCAGGGTGGGCTCCCAGGAGCTCGTCGAGTTCCCCGGCGGGGTGCTCGGCATCGCGTTCAGTCTGCTCGAGGACAAGGTCGGGTGTCTGCTGCTGGGCCCGGAGGAAGGCATCTCCGAGGGGAGCGACGTGCGCAGGACCGGACACCTCCTCCGCGTTCCCGCGGGCGAGACGCTGCTCGGTCGCGTCGTCAACTCGCTCGGGGACCCGATCGACGGCAAGCGGCCGATCACGGCTCGCGCGTACCTGCCCGCCGAACGCAAAGCGCCCGGCGTCGTCGAGCGCCAGCCGGTGACCACGTCGCTGCACACGGGGATCAAGGCGCTCGACGCGCTGGTCCCCCTCGGCAGGGGGCAGCGCGAGCTCATCATCGGCGACCGGCGCGTGGGCAAGACCACGATCGCCATCGACACGATCCTCGCCCAGCGGGGGACCGGCGTCTGCTGCATCTACGCGGCGATCGGGCAGAAGGCGTCGTCCGTGGCACGCGTGGTGTCCATCCTCGAGGAGCATGGGGCGATGGAGTACACGACCGTGGTGGTCGCGTTCCCCAACGAGCAGCCGGCCTTCCGCTACCTCGCGCCGTACACCGCCTGCGCGATGGGCGAGTACTACATGGAGGCGGGCCGCGACGCCCTGGTCGTCTTCGACGACCTCTCCAAGCACGCCGTCACGTACCGCGAGGTGTCGGCGCTGCTCGGCCGCCCTATCGGCCGCGAGGCATACCCGGGCGACATCTTCTACGTGCACTCGCGGCTGCTCGAGCGCGCGGCGCGCCTCTCCGACGAGCGCAGGGGCGGCTCGTTGACCGCCCTGCCGATAGTCGAGACGCTCGCCGGAGACATCTCGGCCTTCATCCCCACCAACGTCATCTCCATCTGCGACGGTCAGATCATGCTCTCGGCCGACCTCTTCAACGAGGGCTCCAGGCCGGCGATGGAGGTGGGGTTGTCGGTCTCGCGCGTGGGTGGATCGGCGCAGACGCGCGCGATGAAGCAGGTCGCCGGGCGGCTGCGGGTCGACCTCGCGCAGTACGAGGAGATGGCGCAGTTCGTGAAGTTCGGCGCCGAGGTGGACGAGGCCACGGTCCGCCAGCTCGCGCGCGGCGAACGCGCCCGCGAGCTGCTCAAGCAGGCCCAGCACGCGCCGATGAGCGCCGAGGTCGAGGTCCTCGTCCTGTACGCGGTCGGAAGAGGGGTGTTCGACGCCGTGCCCGTCGACGGCATAGCCGAGGCCGAGCGACGCCTCGTCGAGTACGTGTCCAAGGATCACCCCGGTATCCTTGCCGAGCTGGGCGAGTCCGGCTCGCTCTCGCCCGAGATCACCGAGCGGCTCGACTCGGCGCTCGCGTCGTTCGCCACCGAGCCCCAGCACGCGACGTGAGGGGTGCGAAGTGCCCAGACTCGTCGAGATACGCCACCGGATCGGCGTGGTCCGCAACATCGAGACGGTCGCCCGCACCATGGCGACCGTGGCTTCGGCCAAGCTGAGCAAGACCCACGAGCGCGCCATCGGGATGCGCGCGTACATGGAGCGCGTGCGGCGGATGGTCGCCCACCAGGCCCTCGCCGCCGGCGAGGACCTGGCGTCCCTGACCCCGTACCACCGCGCCGAAGAGACCGGGGGTGCCGTGCTCGCCCTGGTCCTGAGCGGAGACCGCGGGATGTGCGGAGGACACAACCTCGCGGTGAGCCGGCTGGCGGCGGATCTCGCCGAGACGTGCTCCGCGGCCGGTCGCGAGGTAGCGTTCATCGCCAAGGGCCTGAAGGGAGCCCGCTATCTGGAGCGCCGTGAGAACACGAACGTCCTGCGCTCGGAGAACTGGCCGAAGGCGGGCGTCACGCCCACCGAGGTGGAACGGCTGGCCGCCGAGCTGTCGGCCGCGTTCCTCGACGGCGGGTACTCCCGGATCGTCTGCGTGTACACGCGTTTCATCTCCACGGTCCGTGGAGAGCCGACGGTCGAGACGCTGCTCCCTCTCCCGCTCGAGGTCGGCGCGGCGGACGAGCCGGGCGCCGACGTGCGTTGGTGCTACGAACCGGAGAGGCGCGAAGCGATCGAAGCTCTGCTCGACGCGTACCTGACACTCCAGGTGGAGGACGTGATGCTCGAGTCGTACGCCTCCGAACAGGCGGCCCGGATGATCACCATGGAGGAGGCATCCGAACGCGCCCGCACCGCTCTGCGAGAGCTCACGGTCTCCGCCAACCGCGTGCGCCGCGAAGCGATCACCACCGATCTGATCGGCGTGCTCTACGCGGCCCGCATGCGCCACGGGGCGCACGCATGAGAGAAGAGGAGGCGGGTGCGGTGTCCGATCCCGACGGCGCGGCGGCGACGGCCTCGCCCGAACTCGAGCGTCTCGTGCACGACGCGGTCAGCCGCATCTCGGAGAAGATGAGCCGGGAGATCAGCGCGGGCACGGTCCTGCAGGTCCAAGGCCCGGTGGTCGACGTCGGGTTCCGTGGCTCCCTGCCGCAACTGGGCAATCTGCTGATCGCCGAGGACGAGGGGATACGCCTGCCGATGGAGGCCGCGCAACTGCTGGGCGAGGGACTCGTGCGCGCCATCGCCCTGGACTCGACCGACGCGCTGCGCCGCGGCGTGAACGTCCTCGACACCCGCGAGCCCATCACCGTGCCGGTCGGGCCGGGCATCCGCGGCAGGCTGCTCAACGTGCTCGGTGAGCCTATCGACATGCGTGGGCCCGTGGTCGCCTTGCGGCGCGACTCGATCCACCGGCCGCCGATCCCGTACGCGCGCATACGCTCGTACCCCGAGGTCTTCGAGACCGGCCTCAAGGCGATCGACCTGCTCACCCCGTTCCCCCGCGGTGGCAAGATCGCGTTGTTCGGCGGCGCCGGTGTGGGCAAGACCGTCGTCATCATGGAGCTCATCCGCAACGTCGGCCTCGAGCACAAGGGTGTGAGCGTGTTCGGCGGCATCGGCGAGCGCACGCGCGAGGGCAACGACATATGGATCGAGATGGAGCGGGCGGGTGTGCTCGAGCGCGCGGTGCTGTTCTTCGGACAGATGAACGAGCCCCCGGGTGCGCGGTTCCGCCTGCCGTTCTCCGCCCTGCGCGCGGCCGAGTACTTCCGCGACGAGGAACACCAGGACGTCCTGCTCTTCTTCGACAACATCTACCGCTACGTGCAGGCCGGCCTTGAGGTGTCGCTGCTCCGCGCCCGCATCCCCGCCGAGATGGGGTACCAGCCGACGCTGTTCACCGAGATCGGCCAGCTCGAGGAGCGCATCGTCTCCACGGAAGACGGAGCCATCACCAGCGTGCAGGCGGTCTACGTGCCCGCCGACGACCTCGCCGACCCCGGCCCAGCGGCGGTCTTCTCGCACCTGGACGCCGCCGTGGTGCTCTCCCGCAAGATAGTCGAGCAGGGCATCTACCCGGCAGTCGACCCGCTGCAGTCCTCCTCGCAGATCCTCGAACCTTGGGCGGTGGGCGCGGAACACGTAGAGCTCGCCTCGCGCACCCGCGCGTACCTGCAGCGTTACGCGGCGCTGAAGGACCTCATCGCCATACTCGGCGTGGAGGAGCTGTCCCAGGAGGACAGGACCGTGGTGCTGCGCGCCCGCCGCCTGCAGAAGTTCCTGTCGCAGCCGTTCTTCGTCGCTGAGCAGTACACGGGCATCCCCGGCCGGTACGTCACCATCTCCGAGACGTTGCGCGGCGTTCGCGAGATCTGCGACGGGATGCACGACGATCTGCCCGAGCAGGCGTTCTACATGACCGGCACCATCGACGAGGTGCTCGAGAGGGTGTCGGGAGGCGAAGCGGCGTGAGCGGGTTCGAGCTCGAGGTCGTGACGCCGCTCGGGGTGATGGTGGCCGCGCACGGCGTCGAGTCCGTGGTCGTGCGTCGCGAAGACGGCGGGCGGCCCGGATGCGAGGTCGCGGTGTTGCAGGCGCACGCGCCGATGCTCACGCACACGTCGGCATGCGAGATGCGCTGGATCGTGGACGGGCATACGCACCGGACGCCCGTGGGCAGCGGTGTGATGGAGGTACTGGACGGCCGGGTGACGATCGTCGTCCCGTCGGCGTCCTAGCGCCCGAGGCCCTCCAGCAGCGTCCGCTCGCCAGTGGAGAGCGCGGCGAGCCAGTCGCGCAGCGCCGGCGGAGCGTCGGCGCTGAAGTAGGCGGGAGCGACCGCCCGGCGGAACGCGTTCCGGCTCCGCGTCGTCGACTCCATGCGCCAGTCCTGATCGCGCGTCGGCCCCTTCTCGTGCGCGTCGTAGTAGACGACGGCCTTGACCTTCGGGTGCTGGGCGATCCTCCTGTACGCGTCGAGCAGCCAGGCGGCCTTGTCGCCGCCCTGCTCCACGGTGGCGAACTCGGAGATGCAGATGGGCTTGCGCAGCGTCTCGAGGTAGGTCAGCGGTTTCTCGTACCAATGCCACCACGGCTGCCACTGCCCGAAGGAGCTCGACGTGCCCCAGTTGAAGCCGCTGATCGAGGTCCAATCCACATAGGCGTCCCCCGGGTAGTAGGCGGCGTACCGGTTGTTCGTCGACGCGGGCACGCTCTCGTGGTTGATGCTCCATACCCACGCGACGTTGTCGGCGCCCTCCTGCGTGAAGATATCGTGCATGTGCCTCCACGCCTGCACGTACTCCGGGGGCCGGTTGCCGTTGACGGTGCCGCACCACGGGTACCAGTTCCCGTTCATCTCGTGCATCGGACGCAGCAGCACCGGCCCTCCCAGCGAGCGCAGATCGCGCGCCCAGCTCCGTATGTAGTCGTCGAAGTCGCCCGCGATGATGCGCGAGAGGCGGTACGTGGGGTTCACGCCGGGATTCTTCACCTGATTGGCGTTCGAGCCCGGGTCCCAGGGCTCCCAGGTGATGAGCGGGACCTTGCCGTCGATCAGCAGCGCGGAGACCGCCTTCGAGTCGACGCGGTAGCGGTTGTCGCGCGCCCAAGGCTGGTACCACATGACGATGCCGACGCCCTTGCCCGCCGCGCTCTCGAACGACGCCACGGCGGACGCCTCGAACGGCGCCGGCGGCGCGTAGACGCCGAGGTAAGCGCCCTTGGGGAGCGGGAGCAGCTTCGCGGCGAGGGAGAGAGTGGTCGGTTCCGCGACGACCGGAGGCGTGGGTGAGGCGGTCGCGGCCGGGGGCGGGGCCGTCGAAGAGACCCGCACTCCACCGCACCCGGCGAGCAGACCGACGACGAGCGCGCCCGCGACGAGTGTTGCCGCGGCGCGTCCCGCGAGACGAAGAACCCCGTCCGACATCCCTCGGCCCCGCTTCCCGACGTCCGGCGTATGCCTCCAGATACCCATTACGGTCCGCGGCCAGCCCTCCGCCCGCCGTTGGTCCGAAGCGGCTCTATGCAGATAGCGTTCGAGCCGATACATGGAGTAACATCATCAGACATGAACGGCCGCACGCCCGGGCCGATGAGCATAGAAGCGACAGACATGAGACGCCCGCACAGGATCCTCGCATGTTGCGCGATCGCCGCCCTCGCGGTCGGGGCGTTCCCCGGCGCTCCCGCAGCGGCATCCACGCGCTACGTATCGGCGGCATCCCCTCTCACCTCGTTCTCCCCCGATCGCGACGGCTATCGCGACACTCTCCCCATCTCGTATCGGCTCACGGCGTCGGCGCGGGTCACGGTTCGCGTCTACCGCGGCGCGACGCTCGTCCGCACGCTGCGTTCGGGGCTGTCGCAGCCGGCTGGCCGCTACGCGATACGCTGGGACGGCAGGACCGCCACGTCGAGCCCCGCCCCGAGGGGCTACTACCGCTGGATCGTCACCGCGGCACGCGGCATCGAGCGGCAGTCGTCGTCCGCCCCCGTGACGCTGACCCGGGTCGCGCTCCCCACCGACCGTTGGGTCGGCTACTTCGTGCAGGACGCCCCGCGCACGATCCAGCCGCTCGCGACCCTCGAGTCGATCACCGGGGTCGACGCCTCCGTCGTCAACTACTTCCAGACCACCGCGCAGGGCTTCGACGCGGTGGCGGCCGCCAACGCCGCCGGCACCGGCGCCGTAGGGATGGCCACGCTCGAGTTCTGGGACCCCGCCCGCGGGGTCGACCAGCCCGGGTACTCGCTGCACGCGATCGTCTCCGGCGCGTGGGACGCTTACCTTCGCCGCTACGCCGCCGACGCGAAGGCGTTCGGCCGCACCGTCTGGCTCCGCCCGCTGCACGAGATGAACGGGAACTGGTACCCGTGGGCCGGCACCGTCAACGGCAACTCGCCCGAAGAGTACGTAGCCGCTTGGCGCCATGTGCGCGACATCTTCCGCGCCGAGGGAGCCGATAACGTCCGGTTCGTCTGGGCGCCCAGCAGCGACAGCGTGCCGGCCGTGCCGGAGAACGCGATCGCGCGCTACTGGCCGGGAGACGCGTACGTGGACTACATCGCCTTCGACGGCTACAACTTCGGCTCGAGCGCCTCGTGGTCGACGTGGAGGTCGTTCGCCGACACGTTCGGCCGCGCGTACGCAGAGGTCACCCCGCTGACCGCCAAGCCGATGTTCATCGCCGAGACCGCCAGCTCGACGGACGGCGGCGACAAGGCCGCCTGGATCGCCGACATGTTCCGGGTCATCCCGCAGCGCTTCCCTCGCATCCAGGGCGTCTGCTGGTTCAACGTCGCCAAAGAAGCCGACTGGCGGGTCGAAAGCAGCCCGGGCACGCTCGCCTCGTTCAGCCTCGGCGCCGCGAGCTTCTGACCCTCAAGCCGCCGCTGGCCGGTCGTCGTAACGATGCTCCGCCACAGCGAGTGACTCGGCGAGGTACGCCTCGAGCAGACGCTGGTGCTCGTCCGACGCCGAACCGAACTCCACCCCCGCGAAGAGCAGCCCGGGCGAGGGCGTGAGAGACCGCAGTGTGACCGACGCCTCCAGCGTGCCGCCCGGCAGTTCCACCAGCAGCGAGAGCCTCTCCAGTGTCGCGAGGACCTCGGCGGCGTCGAGGGGCTCGAGACTCAGCAGCGCTCCGTGCAGCGAGAGGTCGACCACGGCGACGGGGGCCCTCTCGTCGTCCGCCAGCAGCGTGCCCGCGATCGCTGAAGACAGCTTCCGCCGGAAGTACCGCCTCTTCTCTCGCGCGGCGACGGTGATGCGCCGCGCGAGCAGGAGGAAGACCACCGCGAAGTAGAGCGCGAACGCCCCCGCCATCACGAACAGTCCGCGGTACCCCGTCACGCCCGGCGCGATGCCGGCCTCGACGAGCAGCCGGTAGGTCAAGGAGCCCAGCATCACGGCGGCGACGACGTACATCGCGGCGAGGAACGGACGGAAGAGCGATCTCGCGTTGAGCGACTTGCTCGTCACCTTGAACGCCGGCCGGCGGCGAGCGAGCGCATCAAGACCGACCGTGATGTGTATCAGCGTGTACAGCGGCCGGTACATGCTCGTCTCGAGGAACCGGAAGGTGCGCGGAGCGGCGACGTAGTTGGCCGCGATGAACAAGACCGTGAACGTCCCCCACCTCACGAAGAACGCCATGGGCGTCACGGTGAACGCCACGGGGGAGACCGCGAAGACGAGCACCACCGGCGGGATGAGGTACTCGAGCGAGAACAACCACCCCTGGAACCAGAAGCTCATGGACTCGAGGTACTCGAGCCGCTGGCGGGGCTTGAGGTCGGGCATCACGAGCGGGTTGAACCGCCTCGTCGCCAGCAGCTGCAGCGCGCCGCGACCCCACCGCAGCCGCTGCGTCATGAACCCCTCGATGTTCGCCGGCGCCTGACCCACCGCGACCGTCTCGTTGTGGTATCCGATGACCCAGCCCTGCGACTCGAGGACCAAGCTGGTCTCGATGTCCTCGGTGATGGAGTGGGTGCTCACCCCTCCGATGCTCTCGAGCGCCGCGCGGCGAAGCATCGCCGGAGTCCCGCACCAGAACGCGCTGTTCGACTGCGCCTTGGCGGGGAGCACCGTCCGGAAGAAGTGCGTCTGATCGTTCCAGGAGCCGTCGCGCGAATGCTGGAAGCTATCGACGTTGTAGAAGGCCTGCGGACCCTGCACGACGGCGACCCGCTCGTCGTCGAAGTACAGCAGGAACGCGCCGATCAGGTTCGGTAGCGCGATGAAGTCCGCGTCGAGCACGACGAGGAACTCGCCTTCGGAGACGCCGAGCGCGTGATTGATGTTGCCCGCCTTGAAGTGCGCCCTGTCCGGGCGCGTGACGTAGCGGACCTCCTCCTGTACGCAGAGCTCCTCGACCCAGGAACGCGTGCCGTCGTCGAGCACGAACGTCTCGTGGGGATACGCGATGTCGCGCGCGGCGCGGATGGTCTGCTCGAGCACCTCGCTCGGCTCGTCGTACGTCGGGAGGAGCACGTCGACCGTGAAGCACTCGCTATCGAGGCTGCATGCCGCGAGAAGGTGCGCGACCGCGTCTGCGCCGATGGAGCCGCGCGTGTCGGCGCGCATCCGCACGAAGGCGAGGAAGAGCTGGTAGCAGGCGAAGGCCTCGATGGCGATCAGTGGGATCCCGAGATACCAGGCCCGCATGTCGACCGTGCCGGCCGCCACGCGCCAGACGATGTAGTACGCGCCGTAGGCGACGGCCGCCGCGACCGCACCCATGCGTAGCGCGAAGATAGCCTTACGCCTGGTCTCTGTGATCTCTGTCCCCTCCAAGGTGGCGTCGAGCGCATCTCCGGCGTTACGTTGATACCCCGGAAGCGGCAGGCTCTCGCCTCACGCGTTGAGCGCGTACACCGCCATGAGCCCCTTGAGGGTGAGATCCGGATCGACGGCTGTGATCGTCTCGCACAACGGCGCCATGCGCGCGGCGAGCCCGCCCGTCGCCACGACCGGCGCCTCGACGCCGATCTCCGCGAAGACGCGGCGCACGAGGCCGTCGACCATCGCCGCCTCGCCCAACAGCAGCCCGGCCTGCACGGAAGCCCGCGTGTTCGTGCCGATGACCTTATCGGGGGCCTCGAGGTCGACCTTGCTCAGACGCGCCGCGCGAGAGAAGAGCGCCTCCGCGCTCGTCTCGACGCCGGGAGCGATCGCACCGCCGATGTAGGCGCCGGAAGCGTCGATGACGTCGATCGTGGTCGCGGTGCCGAAATCGACGACGACGACCGGGGCCCCATGCTCGCGCACGGCCGCGACCGCATTCACGATGCGATCGGCGCCGACCTCGGCGGGGTTCTCGTACGCGATGCGGATGCCGCTGCGCAGTCCCGGACCGACCACCATCGGCCGCTTCCCGGTCGCGCGCTGGGTCATCTCCTCGTACGCGACGGTGAGGCGCGGCACCACCGACGAGACGATGATGCGCTCGACGTCGGCGAGCCCCAGCCCTTCGGACGCGAGCAGCCCGTCGATCTTCACGCGCAGCTCGTCGGCGGTCATCGCGGGGTCGGTCGAGACGCGCCAGTGCCCATCGAGGTCCTCGCCCGAGAAGAGGCCGAGCACGGTCTGCGTGTTGCCGACGTCGACGGCGAGGATCACGGTCGGGTTTCCTTCCACGGGACAGAAGCGGCGTCCGTGCTTACCTGGGGTGTATCATCGCGTCGGACCCGCCGCCGAGCAAGGGGGAGGCCGTTACCGTGACCGCACCGCAGGTACTCGTCGTGGACGACGAGGAGAACATCCTCCAGTTCGTCTCGTACAACCTCCGCAAGGAGGGATACCAGGTGACGTGCGCGTCCACCGGAGTCGAGGCGCTCGCGCTCGCCGAGGCTCATCGTTTCGAGCTCGTGATCCTCGACATCATGCTCCCGGGGATCGACGGCTACGAGGTCTGCCGCCGCCTGCGCGCCAAACAGGACGTCCCGGTGCTCTTCCTCTCCGCGCGCGACACCGAGCTGGACAAGGTCGTCGGTCTCGAGATCGGCGGAGACGACTACCTCGCCAAACCGTTCGGCATCCGAGAGCTCCAAGCGCGCGTGAAGGCGCTGTTGCGCCGTGCCGCGGGCTCGACCGCGCGCGTCGGCGACCCGGAAGGCGACCGGCTGGAGGCCGCAGGGATCGTCCTCGACGAGACGTCGCATCTCGCGACGTCGGGCGAGCGCGAGATCGACCTCACGCCGCGTGAGTTCGAGCTCCTCGCATGCCTCATGCGCCACGCGGGGAAGGTGCTCTCACGCGAGCAGCTGCTGCGTCAGGCCTGGGGATGGGAGTACCTCGTCGAGACGAAGACCGTCGACACCCACATCAAGCGCCTGCGCGACAAGCTCGAGGCCGCCGACGTCGACCCGGCGATCGTCGAGACCGTCCGCGGGTACGGCTACCGCCTCGGCGGATAGCCCGCCGGGGGCGCTGCGATGCAAGCATCCATCCGCACGAGACTGCTCGTCTCGCTGCTCGCGGTCGCGCTCGTCTCGGCCGCGGGACTCTCCGCGTACTTCCTCAAGGAGCTCGAGGGCTTCGCACTGCGCAAGCTCGAGGAACGGCTCGCCACGGAATCCAGGCTGCTCGCCGCCCTCGTGGCGCCGCGGACCGGCGAAGACGGCCTCGGGGCGTCGAAAGGGCTCGCGGCCGCACTGCGCGACGTCGGGCCGCAGACCGCTTCGCGCGTGCGCCTGCTCGACTCGC
This sequence comes from Coriobacteriia bacterium, assembly GCA_041658765.1. Classification (NCBI taxonomy): domain Bacteria; kingdom Bacillati; phylum Actinomycetota; class Coriobacteriia; species Coriobacteriia bacterium. The sequence continues at coordinate 109,327 of JBAZZO010000005.1, forward strand.
GCGGCGTCTCGCTCGCCGACTCCGGCGGGCGCGCCGGCGTCGCGTACGGGTCGCTGCCCGAGGTGCGCCAAGCGCTCGGCGGAGTCTACGGCGCCCGACGGCGGGTGACGTCGGCCGGACGCGTGGGACTCTACGTCGCGACCCCAGTGCTGGTGGACGGCCGCGTCGCCGGTGTGGCGTACTCTTCGGCCTCGACGTTCTCCACCCTCACGCTTCTGAGCGACTACCGACTGCGACTCATCGCCGTCATCGCGCTCTTCGCGGCGGGGACGCTGCTGCTGACCGAAGCGCTCTCGCGATGGCTCGCGCGTCCGCTGCGCGGCCTCGAGGCCGGCGCGGTCGACATCGCGCGCGGCGATCACTCGCGTAGAGTCGCGCCCGAGGGCTCCCGCGAGACCCGCGCCCTCGCCGACGCGTTCAACATAATGGCCGAGGAGGTCGAACGCGTCGTCACCGAGTTGCGCGAAGAGGAGCGTCGCAAGAGCCGGTTCGTCTCCGACGTGAGCCACGAGCTGCGCACGCCGCTCACCGCGATCCGCGGCGCCGCGGAGACGCTGCTCGAGGACGGCGTGCCCCCCGACGACTCGCGACGGTTCCTCGGGACGATCGTCCACGAGTCCGACCGGCTCGCGCGTCTTGCGAACGACCTGCTCACGCTCGAGAGGATGGAAGGCGCGACGGGAGAGCTGCCGCTGCGTCTCATCGACCTCGGCGCGCTCGCCCGCCGCGCGCTCGAATCGCTCGCCCCCGTCGTCGACGCGCGCGACGTGCGCGTCGAGTTGCGCGGCGCGGCTCCGGACGTGCTCGGCGACCCGGACCGGCTGCAGCAGGTCGTCGCCAACCTCGTCGACAACGCGACGCGCATGACGCCTCCGGGCGGAACGGTCGCCGTCGAACTCACGGAAGAGGACGGGCGCTCGACGATCTCGGTCCTCGATGGCGGACCCGGGCTCGCAGAGAACGACCTCCCGCATGTCTTCGAACGCTTCTACCGCGCGCAGCCGAGCCGCGACCGCGGCACCGGCGGAGCGGGGCTCGGGCTCTCCATCGTCAGGGCCATCGTGACCGCTCACGGCGGCGACGTCCTCGCGGTGAACCGCCCGGAGGGAGGGGCCCGCTTCACCGTGCGGCTCCCGGCGGCGCGCTAGAGCTGGAGCCGGACGGCTTCCGGAGCGACCTGCTCGAAGATCTCCGCCGTCGCGGGGTGGCAGGTGAACATCACGACCTGTCGGCGCGTCGCCAGGTCGGCGACCGCCTCGGCGGCGCCGAGCGCGCGCTCGGAATCGAAGTTCACGAGCACGTCGTCCATGAGCAGCGGAAGAGCGGCGCCGACCTCGCCTAGCGAGTCGAGTAGTCCTATCCGCAACGCGAGGTGGACCTGGTCGGCCGTCCCCTGCGACCACTTGCCGGCGCCCTTCGCGCCGCCCGCGGCGTCGAATACCTCGATGGCGCCCCCGCCGAGCGGCACACTCAGGCGCTCGTAGCGCCCGCGGGTCGTACGCGCGAAAGCAGCGGCCGCGGCGCGCAGCACCTCGGGCTGACGCTCCCGTTCATAGCGTTCCTGGGCCGCCTCGAGCAGCCGCGCGGCGACCTTGAGCACGACGTGCTCGCGGACGGCTTCCGCGAGTCTCTCCTCGAGCCCGGCGACCTCGAGACGCAGCTCCGAAGAAGTCGACTCGCGCCTCTCCGCGGCGAGTAGGGCGGCGAGATCCGATCGCTCCTCGGCGAGGATGTCGTAGGCGTCGGCCGCCCTACGGGCATCATCCGCGGACCCTGACGCTAGCGCGCTCAACCCCGCGAGGCCGTCGGATCCGACGCCGCGCGACGCGATGAGGGCTCGTGCCTCCCGCTCGGCCGCCTCGCGGCGCGCCTCGAGCTTGGCGAGGTCATCTTCGGCCGCGCGAAGGCGCTCCTGCGCGATCCCGCGCGCCTCGGCCGCCTCCCGCGCGGAGCGCAAGGCCTCGCGAGCGCGCTCCGCGAGCATGAGCGTCTCGGACGACGCCGCGGCATCGGGCAGGAACGCGCCGACGGTCTCGACGAGACGCCCCGCCCATTTGGCGGCCGCCTCGCGCTCGCGGCGCGCCCCAGCGCGACGATCGTCACGCTGGGCGGCGAGATCGCGCACGCCCTTGAGAACGTCGAGGTACCGGATGACCGCAGAGGGATCCTCTCCGGCCCGAGCGAGACCGTGCTCGGCGAGCCACGCTCGCCACTCGTCGCGGCACCGCTCCAGGTCCTCAGCGTCGCGTCGCGCCGCGTCACCGGCGACGCCCGTCCCTGCCCCCGAGACGCGGGCCGGGCGCGCGAGCGCGAAGACCACACCCGCGGCGGCGGCGAGTGCGCCCACAGCCTCCGCGATCGGCTGCCTGGTGGCGAGACCGGCGGCGAACCCCAGCACGCCGAGCACCGCGATCGTCCATCCGGCCGCAGGTACGACCCAGCGCACGCGCCCCCCCGCGTCCGAAGCGACGCCCGCGATGCGCGCGCTAGCGGCGGCTAACGCCTCCGCGCGAGAGAGTCGCTCGCGCCAGCTCTCGACGCCCGCTTCGACATCGGTGGTCACCGAGACGCCCTCGCCGCCGTCCTTGAGTGCAGCGGCGGCCGACGCCCTGCGCCTCTCGAGCGACTCCACTTCGGACTCGAGCGTGACTGCGCGCTCGAGACGCTCGCGGACCGCGCTCGATTCCGCGAGCAGCGCATCGAGCGCGGTGGCGACCTGGAGCACGCGCTCGTCGGGCGAGAGGCGCTCCACCTCGCTCCCAAGCGTGGCGAGCGCGCGACGAGCCTCCAGCAGCTCGGGCTCGAGACCCGCGATGGTCGCCTCGAAGCCGCGAAGCCTTTCGAGATCGATAGCGAGGACCTCGCGCCGGGACGCGGCGGAGTCCCTGGCGAGGCGCGCACCTTCGAGCTGCGCCTCAAGCCCCTCGAGCCGGCCGATGTCGTTCGCGAGCGAGACCGCCTCGTCCTCGATCCCCCGCAGCTTCGCCCGCGCATCCCGGATCCTCGCGTGCAGCGCGTTCGCAGTGCGCGTCGTCGCGCGCGGCGCCCAGATCTCGTCGGCCGCTTTGTCGAGCGCTGCACGGACATCGTGCGGGCTCACGGTCAGGCCCGCGCCCGCCGCGTAGAGGCGCGCGAGGACGTCGTCGTCCGAGCCTCGCGACTCGAAGATGCGCGGAAGGTCCGCGAGACCGAAGCCGAAGACGACTCGGAATGCGAGAGCGCTCACGCCGTGGCGCACCTCGTCGAGAAGGCCCGGGCGCTCGGCACCCTCCATCGCCCGCACGGAAGCCGATCCGCCGTGCGGCCCCTCCGTCCGCTCGACGACCCAGCGCCCGCCGTCCCCCTCGAAGACGAGCCGGCCGACGCGCTTCCCCGCGTCCGAGACGTACGCCGGCTCCTTCGCCCCCGGCGTGGGGAAGCCGTAGAGCACGTGGCGCACGAGCGCGGTGAAGGTGCTCTTGCCGGCCTCGTTCGGCCCGACCACCACGGTGAGACCGTCTCCGAGATCGCCGAGGGAGACGCCTTCGAGGCCACCGAAGCGAACCGCCTCCACGCGACGGAGTCTCATCGCGTCTCCCCGTCGGCGAGCAGGCGGTCGAGACACGTCTCGCGAGCGCGCTCGACGATCTCGGCCGCGCTCGACCCGAGATCGACAACGCCGACCGCACCCTCCACCGGTCCGGCGGCCTCGCGAACGAGAGACGCGACGGCCGCCGTGTCGGCCAGCACCTCGTCGACCAGACGCACGAAGTCGGCGGCGAAATCCGCCCCCGCGCGCACCTCGTCGAGGTCGAGCGTGGGAGACGTGCGGTCGCGCAGCCGGTCGATCCACAGCCAGGGCTCGGCAGCGAGCTGCTCGTCGCGGGCCTCGGCGAGGAGTTCGGCGGCGTTCGTGCCGCGAGCGAGATCGGCGTGGATGGGGCTCCTCCCGACGAGTTCGATCCGCGCCACCACCGGCGTGCCGGCCTCCCCGCGGATCGACGCGCATGTCTCGCGAATGGCGCGGCGCACGTCGTCGAGGCCTTCGAGCCGGCCCGCGTCGACCTCCACGCGGACCCAGGACACCGACGCCGTCGGGTGAAAGGTCTCGCTCACCGAGCCGGGGCCCGCCTCGACGAGATAGCAGCCGTGAGCGCCGCTCTCCTTCGGGTTGAGGCCTTGCGGGCTCCCCGCGTACACGGCGCGCGGCTCGTCGGCGACCCTCCCGGGCTTGTGGATGTGGCCGAGCGCCCAGTAATCCATGCGGGCGGCGCGAAGGTCCTCGACCGAGCACGGCGCGTACGCCTCGTGGCTGGGATCGCCTCCGACGTTGGCGTGGAGGACGGCGACGGCGACGGGGTCGCCCGCGTCGCGCCGGAATCCGCGCGCGAGGTTCTCGCCCACCGCCGCGATAGCATAGCCTCGCCCGTACACGGCCGCGAGCAGCTCGCCGTCGCGCTCCACCTCGAAGCGGCCGACGGAATCGGTCGGGAAGTAGTGCACCCGCTCGGGCAGCGGCAGCCCCGCGCTCCAACCGTTCGCCGGATCGTGGTTGCCCTGCGCCACGAAGACGTCGATCCCCGCGCCCGCGAGCCGCTCCATCGCTGCCTGGAACGACGACTGCGCGCGGAAGCTCTTGTCGCGGCTGTCGTACGAGTCGCCCGCGAGGACGATGAAGTCGACGGCGTGCTCGAGCGCGAGCGAGACGACCCGCTCGAACGACTCGTACGTCGCGTCCACCAGCGCGCGACGCACCCGCGCGTCAGTCGCGTCGACGCCCTTGAACGGCGCGTCGAGATGGATGTCTGCAGCGTGTATGAACCGGACCGGTCGCGTCATGCGCCCCCCGCGGTCGGGACCTGTAGCGTCCCGACCATCGTAGCGTTCGGGTACGACACGCGACAGTGGGCGCGCCCGCGAACGATCAGCGCGATACCTCCTGCCAGCGGGTAAGCGCGGCGCGGAGCGTCCGGTCTGCTACCGCGCCCCCGGCCATCCCGTCTTCGCGCCACCACCGCGCCTTGGTGGACACCTTCGTCTCGTGTGTCCCCTCCGCCGCATCCACTACGTCCAACAGGGCGAGGATGCGCTCGGGCGAACAGGCGGCGGCGAGCGCCGATGCAGCATCGTCCTTCAGCGGCCATGTCTCTTTCGCCGCTTCCGCGAGCTCTCGGAGGTTCACAGCGTCCCCTTTCGGTGACAGGTGGGGCGGGCGGGATCGATGAGTGAACTGTTCTCATTCGCCTGCGGTCTTGAAGACCAACGACACGTTCCCGCCCTCGTCGAGGAGCGTCAACTCACCGTCGGCCACCTCGAAGGACCGGGCTTGCCGGATCAGCGTCAGGTAGGCGGACTCCGCCCGCATGGCGGGTTCCGGGCCCGCCATGAGTGTGCCCGAGATCTTCCCCGTCTCGAAGGCACCGCCCGGACCGGCCTTGTACGACCCGGAGTAGGTGTTGACCCCGCTTCCGCCCGAGACCTGTCCGTCGGCGAACGCCGCGGTGATCGTCACGGCGGCGGGATCGATGGAGCTGATCGTCCATCCGGAGAGCCTCCACTGCGTTCCGTCGAGTGGATCGGCGGCGAGCGAGCACCCGGTCACTGCCGTGAGCGACGCCGCGATGAGAAGAAGGGCGGCAAGCCTCTTCAGTGGGCCGATCATGGCCACCTCCGTCACTTCTGCTTGGCGAACACCGCTCTGAGGGAGACCTTCCGCGAGTACTCGATCGATCCGTAGCGGAACAGCCGGACGGCGAGGCGGAGACCGATGACACCGAGACCGAAGAGCTCGGCGATGACGATGATCGCCTCGAGTGGGCTTAAGGACCCGAACCCGTTGCGGAGCATCGCGGTCACCGGCGCCGTGTATGGGAGATACGTGAAGATCTGCACGATGAACGCGTGCGGGTCGGAGACCACGAGGCTGATCGCGTAGAACGGGACGAAGATCAGGATCATCACAGGCGCTTGTACCTGGCCGGCATCTCTGGCGGTGGGCATGATCGCACCGACCGCGATCAGGGTGGTCGTGAAGAGGGTGAACCCACCCACGAGGAGCAGCGCTCCGACGATCATGGGGCCGGGTTCGAGGACCAGGTGGGACAGGTCGAGGTTCGGCAGGTTCAGCTCGGTGCGGAAGAACAGATACCCGATGACGACCGGGAGCGCGAAGACCAGCATCTGCACCATCCCGATGATGAACAGGGAGATGACCTTGCCGATGACCAGGGTCGTCGGGTCCAAGGTGGTCAGGATCATCTCGGTGACCCGGTTCTCCTTCTCCTCCAGCAAGCTGGTCGTCATCTGGTTCCCCAGCAACACGATGACGACGTAGAAGATCGCCAGGAACGCCAGCGGCGGGATGACCTCGTTGATCCCGCCCGATTCCCGATCCTCCTTGTAGGTCGTCGAGGTGACCGGGAAGTCGCCTTGGACGAGGGCGGTGAGGGCTTTGTCGCCGACCCTGCCTTGGGCGCCGGCTACCAGGATCCGTCTCGCGACGGCGGAGTACTTGCCGTTCTCGAAGATCCCTTCGTCTGCTCCATACACCTTCGTCGGCTGCTTCGCCGGATCGGACGGATAGGCGAAGTACGCATCGGTCTTCCCCGATCTCACATCCGCGATCGCCCGGGCCTCGTCGGTCGCCTTGCTGCCGCCGAGAGCGGTCACGAGGGCGGGGTCCACGTAGCCGGAGGCGTCGCTGTAGGTGAAGGTGAACCTCGCGTCCTTCTGCGAATCCACCTGGCTGGCGGTGGACGTGTTCGCCACCACGACCAACCCGATCACGACGCCCAAGGCGACCGGCACGATCAGGGTCGTGATCCAGAACCGTCTCTTCGTCAACGTGCGAGTCACCTCGAAGGAGACGACGGTACCGAGGTTATGCCGCGCCATCGGCTACACCTCCTCCGTCTCGTTCTGATCCCCGTACACCTTGACGAAGATGTCGTCCAACGAGAGCCTGCTCGTGATAAAGCTCCTCACCGACACCCCCGCCTCCACCAGTTCGCGGACGATGAGCGCCTCGTCGACCTGGTCGGTGACGGTGAGCTCCGCGTAGTTGTTCTCCCGCAACGTCACCTCGTAGTGCGCCAAGTCAGGGATGTCCCCCGAGTACTTGAGCCGGATCGTCGTCCCGCCGTACCGGTCCTGGACCTCCGGGATCGTCCCGTACGCTTCGGCCACGCCGTCTTTCAGCAGGACCACCCGGTCGCAGAGCCGCTCGACCTCTTCCATCTGGTGGGTCACCATGAGCACGGTCGCGCCGGCCTTCTTCTGCTCCTCGATGATGTCCATCAGAAGTCTCCGGTTCACCGGATCGAAGCCCTTGGTCGGCTCGTCCAGGATGAGCAGCTCGGGATCGTTCATGATCGTCACGCCCAGCTGCACCTTCTGCTGCTGTCCGCTGGAGAGCTTGTCCACCCGGACCTTCGCCTTGCCCCCCAGCCCGACCCGCTCCAGGTAGTCGAGCGACCATGACGTCGCGGCCCGCTTGCTCAACCCCTTGAGCCTGCCGAAGTAGGTCATCACGTCGATGACCGACTCCTTCTTGTACAGGCCCCGCTCCTCCGGCAGATAGCCGAACTTCCCGCCGTGCTGCGGCTGGAACGAGCGCCCATTCACGTGCAGGATCCCCGCGGTCGGCTGGTAGATGCCGAGCAGCGCGCGGATCGTCGTCGTCTTCCCCGAGCCGTTCGAACCGAGGAACCCGAAGGTCTCACCACGGTCGATGTCGAACGACAGGTCCCGGACGACGGTGTTCCCGCCGAAATCCATCCGGAAGCCCCGGATGTGGACGAGCGGCTCGACGAAGCCCGAGACGAGTTCCATGGGAGACTCCCCCTCCGCTACAGATGCTTTGCTGCGCCGGTCAGACGGCACACGCTCACTGCTTCACCGCGATCGCGCAGACGAACTCCCCGCGCGGACCGTCACCCGGGACCATCTCGATGCCGCCGAAACCGGCATCGCCGAGCAGGACCCGGATCTGGTCCGGATCGTACAGGGCGAAGCCATGCTGCGCGACGCCGAGACTCTGCATCGTGGCCCGTGGGCTGAAGCTTAGGACGAGTCTGCCGCCGTCGACCAGCACACGCCGGAACTCGCTCAGGGGAACGGCCGGGTCCGACCAGAAGTAGACGGTGTTCACGCTGCACGCCTTGGTGAAACGGCCGTCGCCGTACGGCAGGGCCTCGGCACTCGCGCATCGCAGCTCGATCCGCCCCGACCGCGTCGACGCAGCGAAACGCTTCGCGCAGAGCGCGACCATGTCCTGCGAGAAGTCCACTCCCGAGACAGAGCCAGCCGGTACGAGGGGCGCCATGCGGCTTATGAGGTCACCGGGGCCGAAGCCCACTTCGAGCACCCGGTCGTCGGGTTCGAGCGCTAGCACCGTGAGCGTCGCTTGATTGATCGCGACGTTCGACCGTTTGAGCCGGTTCGAGATGACGACCCTGCCGAAGAGGCCCGAGGGCTTCCTCAACTGGCTCGCGATGAATCCGGACATCCCCATGAACGACTCCTGCGTACGTCGAGCTCCTCCGGTGACGATGGTACCCGCCGCGTGGCTCGCGAGCCACGCGCGCCGACGTGTTGCGCATGAGCAGACGCACATGCGCCTCTCTGCAGCAGTCTACCCCGTGGCGTTCTAACGATGCGCTTGTTAGCTAGGCAAGGAATCGGTAATACTCTGGACAGAAGTGCCGACAATAATTGTGACAACTTCTGTGACAGAAGAACCGCCACACTCTAGGAGGCCATGATGCAAGACTACCCCCATCTATTGTTCCGCAAGCACTGGGAGCTTAGCCCGGAGGTTCTCTTCGAGCTGGGTCAGTGCAACGCAATCATCACCGCCATCGCGGAGATGCCGCTTCGTCCAAGCCACTATCGCGAGCTGAGACAGGTCGCCCTCGTCAAGGGTGCTCAGGCGACGACGGCGATCGAGGGCAACACGCTGTCGGAGTCGGAAGTAGAGCGCATCGCCGAAGGCAACAAGCTGGCACCAAGCAAGGAGTACCAAGAGATCGAGGTACGGAACATCCTCGAGGCAATGAATAGCCTGCTGCAGGAGGTCGTCTACGAGGACCAGGAGCAGCTAGTCGACCGTGATCTGCTGCTGCGGTTCCACCAGATGGTAGGCAAGAACCTAGGTGAGCACTTCGACGCGATCCCCGGGCGACTTCGAGAAGACCAGAGAATCGTGGGACCGTATCGGTGCCCGGACCATGGGGACGTGCCTGAGCTTGTCGAGCGGTTGTGCCGGTGGCTTCGAGAAGAGTTCCACTATGAATCGGGCGAGCAAACCTTCGTCGATGCAGTCGTCCAGGCCATCGTCACGCACGTGTACATTGAATGGATCCACCCGTTTGGCGACGGCAACGGACGAACAGGTCGTCTGGTCGAGTTCTACATCCTACTCCGGGCGGGGCTGCCCAATATCGCTTCGCATGTGCCGTCAAACTTCTACAACCTAACGCGCACCGAGTACTACCGTCAGCTTGGACACGCGAGTAAGACGGGTGACCTCAGCAAGTTCGTCGCATACGCCGTGCGTGGCTTTCGCGACGGTCTCTCAGAGACGCTCAAGACGATCCAGTTCAGCCAGTTTGCCATTGCCTGGCGGAGCTACATCCACGAGTCTTTCGCGGATACCCACTTTCAGAAAGACGTGCTGAAGCGCCGAAGAATGCTGGCGCTGGCGCTCCCTTTGGAGGGTGGAGTCACGCTCGACGAGGCGATGACCCTGAACCCGCGGCTTGCGCGCGAGTATGCGACGCTTTCGGATCGGACTGCGCTCAGAGATCTCCAGGTGCTCGAGGGGCTGGAGCTAGTCGCGCGTGAGGAGGGTTTCTATCGGGCAAACACCGCGACGCTTCGGATGCAGATGCCGTCACGAAGAATCGAGAATCATGTCCTGGCGCGCGTCTAGGTCTAGCTAGTTGTTGCGCGTAACCCGCGAACCGCGGCTCGCGCGCCTGCGAGCGCAGCGAGTCAGGTGTTGCTCCTATGTCAACTCAGCGGCGGTCAATGCCTCGCTGGTTGATCCTACCTTTCGCCGTCCGCTAACGATGCCCTTGTTCGATGCGGCCCCAGCCGGAATCAGTCAGACCACATCTCCACGTCCAACCCCGCGACACGTTCGAACTCCCGAACGTTGGCGGTGACCATGGTGAGCCCGTGGGCGACACAGGTCGCGGCCAGCAAGAGATCATGCGGGCCGATGATAGTGCCGGCTTGCTGGAGCTCCGCCCATATCTGAGCGTGTGCGCGCGCTGTGGCCAGATCGACGTTCAGTAGCGGAAAGCGCTCAAGGATACCCTCGACGAAGGCCGAACGCCTCGCACGCACATCCGGTTGAGTGGCCCGGCGCACCCCGTGGAGCAGCTCGCTCGCTGTGATGACGGACAGGAAGGACTCATCGTCACAGCGCCTGGCGACGTGGGGCTCGAGCGACAGCCTGCCGCGCTCCGCTTCGATCAGGATGCTTGCATCGATCAGGACTGCCACACGTCACCGACCCCTACCCGTGCGAGCTCCTCTTGAGCCGCCGCCAGGTCCGCCCCGAAATCCGCTGCCTCCTGGGGAGAGAGGTGGGGCAGGGACGCGAGCAGTGCGGGCAGTTCCGAAAGCCGCTTGCCCGCGGGGAGCGGTCGAAGTTCAGCGAGCGGCTTGTTGCCGCGAACGAGCGTGAAGGACTCCCGGCGATAGGCGACCCGGTTAACGTAGTCCGCGAAGTGGCGGGCGACCTCTGTGACGGTGACCTCTGACATCGTGATCCTCCTGACGTGGCATCCGATAATCAGATTACATGATGTGCGCCTGTCTTGCTAGCGCGGTCGCCAAGGCTCCATCGAACGTGTTTGCGGATGAGCAGCAATTCGAGGCGCCTAGCGCCTCGGGTCGAGCTCAGCTCGACGGCCTCGAATTGTCTGCGTCGAAGCCATTGTCAGGCGTCGCGAAGTAGAGCGTCATGTTCACGACTCTTGCTTCCCGGATAGGTTGAGGGCATCGAGAGCAACTTCAATCTGGCCCTTCAGGTCAACATCGCCGAGATTCGTCGCCATGAACCCGAACGCAACTAGCGCTTCGTGCGTGGCAAGGGCCAAGTTCAGCCTGTAGATAGGAATCTCGTCAATACCCTCGTGCCCCGACACCATGAACTCGTCTCTCCCGCCGTGGTAGAGCTCCATTGTTGACGAGTAGGATCCGTGGACGTATCCGTCGAGAGCAAAGTTGACCGCTCTCGTAAGGTCGCTGAAGGTCTTGCCGGAGAGGCCAACACCAGCGGCCAGCCGATCATGAGCCTTGAGGAGTTCGTCTCGCCCGACGTAACGCCTGCGAGCTGCATAATTCACTGTCCCGGCTACGGCTCGGTCGAAGAACTGACGCACGAAGTCTTCTTGGGATTGCGTGGGCTTCTCGCGCATGCCGCCCTCACATATCGCGACCATCTCAGTCGCAAGGTCCGAGACGATTCGCATGAGCGCTGCTGTCTCGGTGACCATGCCGGCATCGAGCAAGACAACGGCTGCATTCAGCCCGCTGGCCACCCTGACGGCCTTGCAGACCACGAGGGCGCGCGGGGTCTCCTCCTCGAGACGCCACTCGAAGCCAGTCTCCGTGGACACGCGGACGGCAGGGAGAAGAGGTTGGGCGGCCTTGTTCACCCAGCCGCCCATTGCCGCAATCAACCCGTGCGTGACGGGGAATTCAAGTCCTGAGCCCATTCGATGCCCCTTGGTCGGCCCTTGCCGATGTGTCGAACGCGCGTGAACTGCGAGGCGCAGCGTGCGCTTACTGCCCGAGGATACCTCGCCGGCGCGAGTCTGCTCGACACGCTGGTTGGAATGACCAGCTAGGCCTTGCCGTCCCTGAGTTTCGCCCTCACTCCCGCATGTGTGGCTTCGAGATGTAGGTAGAAGGACTCGAGAATCTGCTCGCGGGGCAGGTCTTCCCGTGTTGGAGATGATTTGCGACGCGCGAAGCGCGGAGTCTGCTAACGATCTCCTTGTTCGACAGGCAGGAAGGGCGCGTCCGGCGGAACGCTACTTTGGACTTGCCGACAGATTGGCGACAACGCGGTCAGCCATCGCAGAGAAGTTGTCGTGCAGGAACGCCATGTAGTCGTCCCAGTTCGATGCGTCCGCCTCCGAGTCACGAACGTATGGAGAAGCGATGGCGTCCGGGTCAAGGAAGACGTACTGCTTGATTCGCTCGCGTTCCCCCGGGTGACCGACAAGGTAGTGGGCGATTGTCAGTGCGCTCTTCTCTCGGTTCGTCTTCTTGTCGAGCGCTGCGAGGTTGCCTATCGAGTTGATGGGCCACCCATCTCGGATCGGGTCTGCCGTGAGGCGCGTCTGGAGCAGACTCACGGGCGTCAGATGCTCGATTTCAAACTGGTCGTGGATTGCCCCGATTGTCATCTTGTCGCGGTACGCAAGCTTCAGGATCAATCGGTCCGCTGCAGATACTGACTTGCGGTCATCGTCTTCCTCACGCAACGAGTCCTCTAGGTAGCTCTGCAGCGCGGCCCGAATCTGATCATCGCTTACGGGGTGCAGGTAGTGTCCGCTCAATGCCCGGTCTCTCCAGTCGTCCGGCTTACTCTTTGTGTCCCAAACCACATTGAAGAGACGGGAGTCCCCGGAACCTGCCCAGTTCCGCTTCAAGACGTCGAGCAGGTAGTAACGCGGCAGATTGGCTTGCAGCGACGCCGCCTCTGCACCCCACGTGGGCCTCTCCTGCCAGTTGTGCGGCGAGTACTTGCCGACCAGGACGCGAGCGATCAGTGACGCCATCTGGAGTTCGGTGTGAGGGACAGCTCCTCGCGACCCCTTGAAGTCGTAGTCCAAGTACTTGCGCAGGCACTTCACGAGCCAATCAGTCGCGTCGAGCAGCGCCGACTGGAAATCATCGGGGCGAATCTTGCCGTCCAGGTGCTCCATCCGTAGAGGGAGATCGCCCATCTCGGTGTAGCGCAACCCGTACGCAGCAGCCGCAACAGAGAACACGATGGCGTCTGCGTGGTCATCGCGCTTGCGCCTCGAAGCCAGGAATCCAACGTGTGGAACCGCTTCGCCACCGAGGGCGTACTTGCCGAGGCCCAGAAGGTACTCGTACAGGTTGTATGCGCTCCCGACTCGTTCCTCGAGAGTGAACCCCTCCCCTTCGACTCTGCCGTAGCGTTCATCGACTGCGGCCGCGATCTTGTCGAGCGTCACGACCGTGGTCTCCAGAGTCCAGATTGCGTTAAGGATATCGTACTGGCTGAGCTGGGTACCGCTGGTGTTGATGTCTCTGAAGACACTTGGTAGCGAGCGGCGATCACCGGAATAGACCAGTACCGGCAAACTGCGCTCGTCTATGTTGACGAGCTTCCTGATGGTACCGACGATCGTGCGGCATGCAGTCTTCAGCTGGTCATCGACGGTGCACCCGAGTTCCGCTTCCACGTGGTCAATTAGCGAGCTGCCATCGAACTGGTCACTGACCACCTTCAAATCGGTGAGCCATGAGCGCAGTTCGTCATCCACGTCCGTGGCCTCGAGATCCAGAACCGAATGAGAGATTATCACTGCCCGGAAGGCGTCAATGTCATCCGCGTCGATTGCATCCAGGGAGAACCGTTGCAGCTGTGCTCCCTGGTACCACGCAAGGGCGCTGATCCTCTGCAGCCCATCAACGACCAGGTAGGTCAGCTTGCCGTTGCGCTCCGTAGCTTCCTTATCGTGGTACAGGATGGGCGCTCCGATGGGATAGCCCTTTATCAGGGCGGCGATAAGATCCATCTTCTGCGTGTCGGTCCACTCGAGTGAGCGCTGGAATCGCGGGACCTCTATGTCCTTGCCTGGACCGGTCTTCTCCTTCGCCGCGACGAGCTCTTCGACGGTCCAAGTCTCTGGTTTGGTCCCCATTGACGTGCCCCCTCGTATCAGTGGTCCACAGCAAGCGGTCGGCGCGCGGTCGCTGGCCGATCTCCCGGAGACGGCCTAGGGAGTCTCGCGCCGAAACATTACCTCGAACGATAAACCTTGCCTCCGACATTGCCCGCGATTTCTCGCCTCTGTTGAACATCGGCGCGTCAGCTGCGCGCGATGTCATCCAGCGGCCTTATGGGTTCCGAGCGATGAAGTCCCTCACCCCGGCGATGAGCAAGTTGACCTGCTCGACCCCATATCGGTCGTAGTGCCCGTGCGCGGCATCATTTCGAAGACCCAGCCACGACGTAACGCTCTTCTGATCCAGCTTCGTGTACGCCCCAGCCTTGGCCAAGGCCGCGTTGAGCGACTCGGCCTGGCGCGGCCGGCCTTCGTCGTTGATCGCGTCGACGCCAGCCACCGAGCAGAGTTGCCGCAGATGTGCCTCAAGGGCACTTCCTGCCACGACCGCGGCAGGGTCCTTGTATCCCTCTCTTGCCAGGTGCTCGGCCATCTCCAAGAAGTCGCCGAACAATTCCCCGCGAATCAACTCGGAAGCGGACTCCATGTAGCCGGACCTCAGATCGGCCTCCAGCGAGCCAAGCACCCCAGCAAGCTGAGTTGCCTTCCACCCTGTGATCGCGTTCTCGCTGATGATCTCCTCGCACTGAGCGGCGTACCGCGAATGCGGTCCGGCAATCCGGTGGATTGCTGCTCGCGCTCGGGTGACGAAGCGGACGGTGACGTCTTCAGGCAGGTCAGACACATCGTCGTGCTGCGACTTGGACCTCAGACCGAGGTACTCGGTGAGAAGTTCGATCAATTGCGGCAGGAACACCTCCGCAGGATTGAGTGTCATCAGGATTCCTCCGTCCTATCAACGTGTTGCGCTTAACCCGCAAGGCGCCGCGATCGCGCCTCCGACCCGAGACTACCTCACCGGGCGCCTTGTCGGCGTTGAAGCGCTTGTTCGGCATCGCGAATTCAGATCGCATGCAGGCGATGTGCGACCGCTCTCGCTCCCGATTGCAGCTACTCCGGGGGAAACCGCCTATTGTAGACACGGTACTGCAGGGCAACCGAAAGAAAGACCACCAGCGTTCCAATGATCGGGAAGAGCATCCACCACCCTGGGTCGAGAGGCCCGTGATCCATGTACACGACGAACGGAACCATCTGCGCGGCCGCCAGAGCCAGCACCACTGCCGCCCCAGAAACGCGGTACGCGGCGAGCAGTCGATTGCCCTTGCGGGTCAGATAGTGTTCCCACATTTCGACGGCAGGCGGCGTCTCGGCCCCGCGCAAAGCGAGTTCAGTTTCGACGAGCCTCGCGTAGTATCCGGCGCGCATCATCCGCCCGGCTTCGGAGATGTACTGCGTGCCACCGAGCATCCCGACGACGAAGAAGGTGAGCCAGGAGACCAGCGCGACCGCCCACGGGAGAAGGGTCAACTCGGGGGCCTGACGCAGGAAGGTCACCGCTGCTATCAGGACCGATGCTGCTGTCATCGACCAGTAGATCACCGAGTGCATCATCTGCTGTGCAGACAGGGACTCCGCGCGAGCGGTCGAGTACATCTGCCACAGCGCCGTGTTGTCGGGCTTGCTCAAGACCGGCGCTGGCGCTGGCGACGGGTCTTGGCGTCTGAACAAGCAATCTAGAAACATGTCGCCTCCGCGGTCCTTGGCAGGGACAGGTATGGGCGCTTCCTTTGGTCTGCCGAACAGTGTATATGCGGAACTGTGTAATCCCTCGACGCAGCTCCCGCTTTCTGCGTAACACCTTACGCCTTCAAGGTAATGCCAGGTAGACGCCGAGCGGGTCGGGTGTTACGCAGTCTGTGTGACACCCTCCGGAGGGTCTGGCCGAGGCGAGCACTGCCGGCGGGCGGCCAGGCATCAGACGCCGCGGGGACTCCCCGGCACCGCGCCGGAACGTCGCAGCGCCGCGGCGGCGCCGACGGCCACCACGGCCTTCACGGCGTCGAGCGCCACGAACGGCGCGACGCCGACGGCGAACGCGGCGCCGGCCGTCAACCCCGTCACGGAGACGAGCCGCGCCCATCCGAGCGCGTAGACGGTCGAGATCGCGACGATCGCGGCCGCGGCGTCCGCGAGGCCGGCCCGCGCCGTGACGCGAGAGACGCCGGTCCGCACCGCGGAGCCGAGCACCGCGGCGACCAGGAAGCCGGCGAGGTAGCCGCCGGTCGGACCGAGAAGCGGCGCGAGACCTCCCGCCGGCCCCGAGAAGACCGGCACGCCGATCGCCCCGAGCAGCAGATACGTCCCGACCGAAGCGCCCGCCCACGCGGGGGGCAGCAACAGCGCCGTGAGGATCACCACGAACGTCTGGAACGTGACCGGCACGGGCTGGAGTGGCACGCTCACCCAAGCCGACGCCGAGAGGAGTGAAGCGAGCAGCGCCGCCGTCACGATCTCGCGCGTGCGTCCCATCGGCTCTCCGTCTCCGTCAACCTTGCTCATGCGTTCGGTTTACGGTATGGGAGGACACCGTGCGAGTCAAGTCGGCGCGTTGCCTCAGAAAGAATGTACTCGAAACCGATTCGATGCCTCAGAAGAAAAGGTACTCGAACCGGCCCACGCCGGATCGACCGGCGAAGGGCCACGAGGATGCCGCTTTCGATGCCAGAGAAG